>CAZNHG010000030.1:0-18742 GCA_964572555.1 uncultured Devosiaceae bacterium
CGCCGAACGCCATGTTCTCGTAGACGTTCATGTGCGGGTAGAGCGCGTAGGACTGGAACACCATGGCGATGCCGCGCCGGGCGGGCGGCACATTGTTCATCTGCTGGTCGTCCACGAGGAAATCGCCCGAGCTGATCGGCTCCAATCCGGCGATCAGACGCAACAGGGTGGACTTGCCGCACCCCGAAGGCCCGACGAACACCACGAACTCCTTGTCGGCGATTTCGAGATCGATCCCCCGGAGCACCTCGGTCGTTCCGAACTGCTTGGCTATGTTGCGCAGCGACAAGGTTGCCAACGGCCGCCCCCCGAAAAATTTCTTGTTGGTCGTTGCAGGCAGTCTCAAACAGGGTCGCTCAAATGTAAAGCCCTTTTCCATACCACTTGATCCACCTGCGTACCACTTGGGGATATTGGTCTTGGTATTCAGGTCGAGCCATCGCTACCCGTCGCCGTCGGTTGCCGTGCCGCATAGGCGTGCCGGCTGCCACGTGAAATCGTGAAGACCTCCCTCGATAACCATCTGACATCAGTGTATATTCCGGGAACTGTGAATCCATCGATTTAGATGGCGCGTGGTCCGGGCTCCGGCTGATCCCGGTCTTTGGGAACCCAGTCGCGAGTGGCTCCCACGCCAGCTTTCCACAGCCCCGCCGCCGGAGCCCCGCCTGATGAAAAAGACTTTCAATCCCTCTTCCGTCCGCCCGCCCTTCGGCGCCTACAGCCACGGCCTCCTCGTCCCGCCCGGCGCGAGCCTTCTGGTCACCTCGGGCCAGCTCGGCATCGGTCCCGACGATGCGATTCCGCAGGACATCGCGGCCCAGGCCGAGCTATGCTTCGACGCGGTCGCGGCAATCCTTGGCGAGGCCGGCATGGATTTTTCCGACGTCATCCGCATCACCGGCTACGTCACCGATCGCGCCCACTTCCCCACCTACATGGCGGTCCGTGACCGCTACACGCGCGAGCCGCTGCCGGTCTCGACGCTGCTGATCGTCTCGGGCTTCACGCGGCCGGAGTTCGAGGTGGAGGTCGAGGTGACCGCGGCGAAGGTGATGGCGTAGCGAAGTCAGCTGCCGACCGCTGCCGCTCACGGCAGCCGCCACTCTCCCACTCCCCCCACCCTCCACGTCATTCCCGCCCCCTCAAAACCGCGCCATCTCCCCCTCGACCTTTTCCAGAAACCGCGCCCGCGTCTCATCGGTCGAGCGGTTCATGTCGTAGTGCGCGAGATAGCGCACCCTCGCCGCCGGCTTGATGGTTGCGCGCAGCGTGCGGGTGACGATCTTGCGGGGCGGGTCGCCGGCGAGGAAGGCGCGCCAGGGGTCGGCGCCGTAGGTCATCACCGCGGCAAGCTTGCGGATATTGGTCAAGCGCGACTTCATACGCCCCTCGACGATGTCGAACGACACGCCGGGCACGAAGACGCGGTCGAAGTAGCCCTTGAGCATGGCGGGAAACCCGAAGTTCCACACGGGCGTGACGATCGCCATCGCCTCGGCCGCCTCCAGTCGCTCGACATGGGCCTCGATGCCCATCCTCGCGCGGTTCTGAGGCACGTCGTGATAGGCGAGCCGGTCATTCCGGCTCATTACCGGGTTGAACTTCTCTACATAGAGATCGCAGTCATCCACCTCGTGGCCGGCCTTTTCGAGCGTTTCGACGACGCGCTTGTGCAGGGCGGCACCGTAGCTCGACTCCACGGGATGCGAGAAAAGAACCAGGACCCGCATGAGCGTCAGGCGCTCGTCAGGGCTTCGAGGCCGGGGAAGAGGTACTTGCGGCCCGAGTCGAAGTCGAAATCCGGGTTCTCCCAGGCGATCATCTTGCCCGGGTTCAGCAACCCCTTGGGATCCGTCTGCTTCTTGAAGGCGAGCTGGACCTTGTCGGTCTGCTTCATCCCGCCTTCCTCGAGGGTGTAGCGATGCGGGTTGAAGATGGGACAGCCATTGTCCTCGTGGATGCGGATGATCTCCTCGAGCCGCTCCTTGGTGGTGAAGCGCACCAGCGGCAGACCGGAGCACTGCACTGCGCCGTCGAAGCGGATGAACTCGAGGTGGCCCGGCACCTCGTCGCCGAACATCTCGGTCATCTGTCGCACGCGCTCAACGTGATCGGGGCCGGGATACTGGACCTGGAGATAGGTGAAGCTGGCGTCGGTCTTCATGGCCCTGAGCGTGGTGTGATTCCAGGTCAGCTCGAAAGCCTCGGGAATCCCCTTCATGCTCTCGACCCGGTCGGAGCGGAACAGGACCTCGCCGCCGAGCTTGCCCGTCAGCGCCTCGAATGGCTCCATGGCGTGGGGCGCGACCATGAGCACGACGATCGACTGCTCGCGGCGCACGAATTTCTTGTGACGCGAGAAGCAGTCGTGCGGGATGGGCGCCGCGATAGGCGCGACTTCCTTGACGAGCAGGCCGTTGCAATGGGCCAGTTCGTCGGAGAAGTGGACAGCCCGCATGAAGTCGTCGAACCCCACCAGCACGTCGACCCAGTCATAGGCGGGCGCAAGCGGCATCTCGACCTCGGTGATGATGCCGTTGGTGCCGTAGGCGTGGTTGACCTTCTGGAGTTCCCAGCCGGACAGGTCGAGCACGCGCGGTTCCGCTTCCATGGTGACCACGCGCAGCCTGAGGATGTTGCCGAGGTCGCGCAGGCCGCCCCAGGTCACCGAGCCGACGCCGCCCGAGCCACCGGCGACGAAGCCCGCGATCGTCGCGGTGTTGGCGGTCGAGGGGTGAAAGCGCAGCTCCTGCCCCGAATGGGCGCGGGTCTGTTCGTCGAGCCGGGCGATGACAGCGCCCGGTTCGGAGATCACGCGGCCGGGGTGAATCTCCCGGACCTTGTTCATGCGCGCCATGTTGAGCACGATCCCGCCCGACAGTGGCATGGCCTGGCCGTAATTGCCCGTGCCCGCACCGCGCGCCGTGACGGGAGCGCCGTGCGCGAAGGCGACTTTCAACGTGCGGATGACCTCTTCCTCGGTCACCGGGGAGACCACGAGGTCGCCGCGCACCTCGTCGAGCTGATCCTTGAGGATGGGCGAGTACCAGAAGAAATCGCGGCTCTTCTGGCGCACGAGATTGGGATTGTCCTCAACCGCAATGCCTTCGAGTTCGGCTTTGATCTTTTCGTAGTCAGGCATCTTCAACTCCCAGAACGGTATCGAGTTCACGATAATCGGGCAACGTACGCTCGACCGGCTTGCCGGCGCGCAGCACCACGCGGTCCGCCTGAGGGCGGGCGAGGAATTCGGTCCAGCCGCGGGCGCTGAACAGCACAAGATCGGCCGGCGCGCCGGGCGCGACCACGCCGGCATCGGGGCGCCTGAGCGCGGCAGCCGGGTTGGTGGTCAGAAGCCGCACGGCATTGTCGAGGGGATGATCGAGCTGGAGAATGCGCACGGCCTCGCGGAACACTTCCACCGGATCGAGATCGCCATAGGCATAGAAGGGATCCCGCGTATTGTCGGACGCGATTGCCGTTGTCACGCCGGCGGCGGCCAGCTCGTGCATCAGCGTCACCCCGCGCCAGCGCGGCGTGCGGCCGGCCTGCCGGTCCTGCAGGTACATGTTGCACATGGGCAGCGACACGACGGTCAGCCCCGCCTCCGCCACCCTGTCGATGGTCGCGGCCACCTCGCAATCGTCCTGGCGGGCCAGCGAGCAACAATGCCCGGCGACGACGTGCCCCTCATAGCCGGTGCGCAGCACGGCATCGGCGATGGCGCGCAGGGTCTTCGCCTCGGCGTCGGCGGTCTCGTCGACATGCAGGTCCACGTCGAGCCCGTTGTCCATCGCTGTGGCGAACAGCTTGTCCAGCTGGGCATCGAGGCCGGGACCCATGCGGGTCACGCCACCGAGAACACCGTCCTGCGCCACGACGAGCCGGACCAGTTCGCAAAAGAAGGGCGTCTCATCCATCAATTCGAGCGGCATCAGGGCAACGCCCTGCAAATCGACCCTTCCCTTCCACCCGGCCCGCATCTCGCCGAGGAGCGGCCAGGAGATATCGTGCTGAGGCGGCAGGGAATCTATGTGTGTGCGGATCAGGCGGGTTCCGTGGGCGTAGGCGCTGCGCAGGGCGAAATCCATGCGCGCGGCCACGTCGTCGCGCGACCAGTTGGCCTCGCGGTCGTTGAGGACCGAGACCAGTGCGCCGTCGAACGTGCCGTCGGGATTGGCCTGACGCGGCCAGATGTGACCCTTGTCGAGATGGGTGTGCATGTCGACGAAACCCGGCCACACCTGCCCGCCCTTGAGGTTAGCCCGCGGCAGGTCCGCCCTGCCCGCACCGGGCCGCGTGATCGCGGCGATGCGGCCATCGGCGACCTCGATGTCAGCGCGGATCAGCCCCTCGGTTGACGGGGCAGAAAAGCCCTGGACGGTCGCGGCGGGCAATCGCGCATCGCACAGGAGATAGGCGTCCGCCCGTGGCGGATCGATGAAGGAGGGCAGCATCTAGTTTTCCCTGCGAATGCTGCTCTCGTGCCAGCGATGCAGGGCCAGCCATGCGATGAACGAGGTCAGCCCGAAGATCGCGATGCCGAGAAGCGAGAGAAGGATGAGCGCCGCGAAGAGACGCGGGATGTTGAGCCGGTACTGCGCCTCGAGCAGGCGAAATGCCAACCCGGACTCGGCCCCTGCCGATCCGGCAGCGAATTCCGCAACGACCGCCGCGATCAGCGCGAGACCGCCACCGATACGCAGGCCGGTCATGAAATAGGGCTGGGCTGCCGGCAGCTTGAGATAGATCAGCGTTTGCCAGCGGGTCGCGCCGTAAAGGTCGTAGAGGTTCAGAAGGTTGTGATCGACGCTTTTCAGCCCCGTCACCATGTTCGACAGGATAGGAAAGAACGCCACGAGGAACGCACAGGTCAGCAGTGCGACCTGGGTGGTCGGGGCGTAGATGAGGATCAGAGGAGCGATAGCGATGATCGGGGTGACCTGCAAAACCACCGCGAAGGGGTAGAATGCCAGCTCGACCCATCGCGACTGCACCAGGAAGATCGCGAAACCGACGCCGCCGATCAGCGCGGCGGCAAGGGCCATGAACGTGATCTTTGTGGTGATGAACATGGCCGGCCAGAGTGTACCCCAGTCCGTGTAGAGCGCCTGCGCGACCTCGATCGGGCCAGGCAGGATGTAGGGGGGCACATCGCTGGCGGCGACATAGGTGCCCCAGATTGCGATCAATAGCGAGAACATCAGGACGGGCACGGTGATGCGCAGCATGCGCTCGGACACCCCGACCTTGCGTGGTTTGATCGGGGCCGTGTCGGTCTGTTCGGGTTTCCGGGCATGGCTATCTTCGGTCATCTGGGCCGGGGCACTTTCCGCAATATCGCTCATTCGTCAGCTCCCGCGCTGGCCATGGCGTCCTGAAGGGTTTTCGACACGCGCTCGCAGCTCGCCCGGTATTCCTCGGATGTCCGGTAGTTCTCGTCGCGCACGGCGCTGCTGACCAAGGGCAGGTCAGCATAGACCTGGCCGGGACGCGCTTTCATCACGACGATGCGGTTGGAGAGATAGGCGGACTCGAAGACCGAGTGGGTCACGAAGATCACCGTCACGCCGGTCTGGCGCCACAGCTTGAGGATATCCTCGTTGAGTTTCTGGCGGGTGATCTCATCGAGCGCGGCAAACGGCTCGTCCATCAAGAGCAGCTTGGGCTCGGTCACCAGGGCCCGGGCGATGGAGACGCGCATCCTCATGCCGCCCGAGAGCTCGCGCGGATAGGCGTCGGCGAAATCTTCCAAACCGACATGGGCAAGGGCCTGCATGATCCGGTCGCGGGCATGGGACTTGCCGACATGATTGAGGCGGAAGGGCAGGTACACATTGTTGAAGACATCCTGCCACGGCATCAGCGTGGGGTCCTGGAAGACGAAACTGATGTCGCCCTCCGGCAAGCCCTTCTGGTTGATCCGCGAGGTCGGCCAGTCGATAGCACCCGAGCTCGCATCGCCCAGCCCCGCGACGATGCGCAGGGCCGTGGACTTGCCGCAGCCCGACGGGCCAAGGAGGCTGAGAAACTCGCCCTTGGCCACATCGAGCGTCATGTCGGACAACGCCACCGTGCCGTTGGAGAAGACCTTGGAAACCGATCGCATGGAAACGACGGGGCGCCGGGCCGGCTGTTGGGAAGGCACGGTTTCTGCGACCGCCTGGGCTGCACTCATCGGATCACCTGTTCGTCCCGGTTGGGGACCTTTGGTTGTCGTCGACGATCCGCCGGAGGGGTCGGCGGATCGAGGCTTGGCGTACGCGCGGACATGCTGACGGGCGGGGTTCAGCTCTCCTTGATGTCCATCCCCACGCCCTTGCACACGAACTCGGTCGTGTACGACTGCCGGTAATCGAGGGATTCGTCGAAGACCCCGATATCGGTCAGCGTGTTGAAGAAACTCTCGAAGCGATCATCGGTCATGCAGCCGATGCCGTCTTCCATCGCGGCGCCGGATTCGACGATGCCGTACTCCTTCATCTTCTCGATGGAGTATTCGAGCTGCCCGTCAGTCATTTCTGGATTGTCCTGCTTGATCAGCGCATTAGCGGCTGTGTTATCGCCATAGAGGTAGTTGTACCAGCCGACGATGCTGGCATCGACGAAGCGCTGCACCATGTCGGGGTTCTTCTCGAGAACCTCGTGGCGCGTGGTGATCATGGTCGAATATGGCGCATAGCCCTGATCGGCGAGCAGGAACACTCTGGGTGACCAGCCGGCCTCGCGCTCGATCTGGTAGGGCTCGGAGGTGAGATAGCCCTGCTGGCCCGAACTGGGATCGTTGATGAAGGGCGCCGGATTGAACTGATAAGGCTTGTACTGGCCGTCCTCGAAGCCGACGTCGAGCGCCTTCATCCACTCGAAGTAGGTGATGTAACCGTCCTTGCTCAGGAACAACGTTTCGAGGTCAGCGAGGTCCGAGAACTCCTCGATGCCGTGATCCGGATGCGCGAGCAGGACCTGCGGGTCCTTCTGGAAGATCGCGGCGACGTTGACCAGGGGAATATCGTTGGCCACGGCGTCAAAACCACCGAGGGTTCCACCCATGTAGAAGTCGATCTTGCCTGCGACCAGCAGCGAGGTGTTGGCCGCCTGCGGGCCGCCCTGCACGATCGTGACATCGAGCCCGTATTCCTCGTAGGTGCCGTCGGCAACGGCCTGATAGAAGCCGCCGTGCTCGGCCTGCGCCAGCCAGTTTGTGCCATAGCTGACCTCGTCCAGCGCCAGTGCCGACCCGGCCGCAAGGGTGGCGGTGGCCAGGGCGAATACCGCTACGGACGGGCTCCTGCATGTCGCGAAAGTCATGTGCGTCGTTCCCATTATCGGCTCCATTACACGTGGATTGGCTTGTCGTTGAAGCCATAGTGAGCGGCGCATTCGCGCTGAGAAAAGCATCAAATTTCGTACGTATTGATGCCTTCAAGGCATTGGTGTACTTTTTTTGAGCATAAGTACGTATATGCACACTATTTTAGCAAATCGACAGCCGCCATGCTCCACTCACGCAAGCTTCAATACATCGACGAAATCGCCCGGTGCGGTTCGATCCGAAAGGCGGCGGACCGGCTCAACGTCGCCTCCTCGGCGATCAACCGGCAGGTGCTTGCGCTCGAGGACGAAGTGGGGGCGCCGATTTTCGAACGCCTGCCCCGCGGCTTGCGCCTGACCGCGGCAGGTGAGTTGTTCGTCGAGCACATTCGGGACGTGCTCAAGGACTATGAGCGGCTGGAGTCGCGCATTCGCGGACTAAAGATGCCGCAGGCGGGAAAGGTGACGATGGTCACCACGGGCGGGTTGGCGGCCGGCCCCCTGCCCTCCATCCTCGCGCGCTTCATCGACGCGCACCCGCGCATCCGCGTGCGTCTGCGCAATGACGGGCCGGCGACCGTGCTCAACCCGGTTCTTACCGGTGACGTGGATCTCGGGCTGGGATTCAACCTGCCCGCAACGCCCGGCATTCGCACGCTGGCGAACTTCGAGGTTCCGCTGGGCGTGGTCACACCGCCACGCCACAACCTGGCGCGTCAGAAGTCGACGCATCTGGCCGAGGTCATCCAGTCGCCGCTGGTGCTGGCGCAAACGAACACGAGCCTGCGCGAGGTGATCAACCTTGCCCTATCGCCGTTGACGGTAGCCGTGGAACCGGTAGTCGAGACCAATTCGATGGAAATGCTCAAACTGCTGGTCAAGGAAGGCACGGGACTGACCTTCATGAACCCGCTCGACGTCTACATGGAATGCCAGCGCGGCGAACTGGCCTTCCTGCCGCTGACGGACAAGCATGTGCGCAATCAGCCCCTCAAGCTGATTACCCGGGCGCGGGCGCCACTCGACGCCACGGCGAGTATTTTCGTGGAGTACCTGATCCAGTCGCTCAACGACCTTCTGGCCGAGATTCAGGCCGAATAGAGCCGCGAAAGGGGATAGCGCACGACGTCTTCCAAAAGTTCGATGAACCCGGCGACCTGATGGCGCGCCGTGGCCGCGCCCTTTTCCGCCGTAGCCTTCGAGGCATCGCCGACGGCGCCCTCCGGATTGACGTCGTGCGCCAGCCACGCGAGGCCGTGCGCACCCGCGGGCCGAATGTGCTTGTAGCTTTTGCACATTTCCTCACTCGCGGAGAGGAAATCCTTCGCCTTGTCCATGCGCACCAGTTCGGGACGGAAGTGCAGCATCAGCGAGGTTTCCATATCGCCGCCGTGAATGCCGAAAGTACGCTCGCGCTCGCCATAAAGCCCGCCGGGCGTGCCGAACCGGCCCCACTGCGTGGTCACCGCGACCATCTCGTGGCGTACGCGCAACTCGCGCCCGACAATGTTCATGATATCGACATTACCACCATGGGAGTTCACCAAAACGATCTTGCGCACGCCGGCTTCGGATACCTTGGCGCCGATTGCCGTCCAGGCCTCGATCAGCATGCCGGCCTCGAATGACAGCGTGCCTTTGCCGTATTTGTGTTCGTTGGCCTTGCCGACCTCCTGGGTGGGAAGCACCAGCACCGACAGGTGATCGGGAAGCTGACTGCGCAGTTCCGCCAGCATGCCGTTCGCGATGGCGGTATCGGTGGCAATCGGTAGATGCGGACCGTGTTGTTCCGTCGATGCGAGCGGCAGGATGGCGACGGTGTCCTCCGCCGACAGGTCCGCGAAGTCGTGGGTATTCAGCTCATTCCAGAAAAAGGGCCTGCTCACCGTCGCGCCTCGTGCATCATTGATCCGGGCACCGAGCTAGGCGCATTTGGTGGCAAGCGAAAAGCATCAATTTGTGTGTGGGGTGCACGCTTTTCGGCATCGCTTGCCCGCCGATGCGCGACAGTGCAACGCCTCGCCGTGGCACGCGCGCTTCACCTTCGGGTTTCCGGACATGCGCCGGGTTTGTGACGCCGTGTTATGCTGTATAGTCTCGTCATCCAGAATCGGACCGACAAGGCGTGAGCGTGCCGTGCAATTCCCCTGTCCGTCCCGGCCGGCGATGATCCGAAGCGGGTGGTAGACGTGGCGACAGTATCCCCTCCGGAGATCGAGGTGTCCGGTGATGACACGGTCACGTTTCGTGGCACCTGGACAGCGGATTCGCTCACCGGGGACAAACGGCCGACCATCGACCCCCGGAGCGTCAAGCAGAATGGTCCGGTCCGGCTGATGCTGTCGGAGCTCGACAGTCTGGACATGTTTGGCGCGGCGGCAATCGTCGAGCTTCAGGACACGCTGCAGGGGGCCGGCCATACCACCGAATTCAGCGGCGGCACGGCCAGGCACCGGCGGATCGTCGAAAGCCTCGACGAGGCGTCGACGCCGCCCAGCCCCCACATGCAACTCGACCTGGCTGCCCCTGTTACCGAACTCGGACGCATGGTCGTCGACGGCATTGAGGATGGCAAGGACGTACTGACGGTCCAGGGCCACGTTCTGGTGTCGACATTCAGGCTGTTCGCTGGACGCGGGCACGTTCGCCTGCCGTCCGTCGTCAACGAGCTTTATGACATCGTATTGCGGGCCATCCCCATCGTTGCGCTGATCTCGCTGGTTGTGGGGGTCATTCTCACCCAGCAATCGATTGCGCAGCTCAGGAACTTCGGGGCGACGATCTTCGTCGTTGACCTGGGTGGCATACTGATGCTGCGTGAAGTGGGCATCCTGCTCGCCGCCATCATGGTCGCCGGCCGATCGGGCTCGGCGATAACCGCGGAGATCGGAGCGATGCGCATGCGCGAGGAGATCGATGCACTCGAAGTGATGGGGCTCGACACCTATCGCACGGTAGTTATGCCGCGCGCGCTGGCGCTGGTTCTGGGGATGCCGGCCCTGGCCATGGTCTCGGCCATCGCCGGCATCGTCGGATCCGCCCTTATCGCGCGGGTTTCAGCGGAGATTACCTTTGCGAGCTTCATCGGCCGGCTTAACGACGTGGTCGACCTGCACATCATTTCCGTGGGGGTGGTGAAGGCGCCGTTCATGGCGTTCGCCATCGCGGTGATCGCCGTCAGCGAAGGGCTGCGCGTGTCGGGATCGACGGATTCGCTGGGGCGCCACACGACGGCATCGGTGGTCAAGTCGATCTTCATCGTGATCGTGCTGGACGGCATCTTTGCCCTGTTCTTCGAGGCGATACGGTTTTGACCAGCACACGTGCGGACATCCCTGCCATCTCGGTTGCCGACCTTGTCGTGGGCTTCGGTGATCATGTCGTTCTCAACGGGGTGAGCTTCGATATCGCGCAGGGCAATGTCACGGGGGTGATCGGACCGTCGGGTTGCGGCAAGACGGTCGCCATGCGCTCTCTGCTCGGTCTCGTGCCCACGCGTTCCGGCAGCGTCGCGGTGATGGGACGCAGCCCCTCCGACCCCGGACCGGGCGGCATGCAGGCACTTCGGCACGAATTGGGAGTCCTGTTCCAGCAGGGGGCCCTGTTCTCCTCGCTCACGGTGCAGGAGAACGTCGAATTGCCCATGCGTGAGCACTTGCGGCTCGAACCGGCGCTCATCCGGCGGGTGGCGCAGGCCAAGATCGAGATGTCGGGGCTCCCCCCGTCGGCGGCAGGCCTCTACCCATCTGAATTGTCCGGCGGCATGGTCAAGCGCGCCGGGCTGGCACGCGCGCTGGCGCTCGACCCGGACGTTCTGTTTCTCGACGAGCCCACGGCCGGGCTCGACCCCATCGGCGCCTCGGCGTTCGACAATCTCGTGCTCGACCTCAGTTCGGCGCTCGAATTGACTGTGTTCATGATCACCCACGATCTCGACAGTCTCGGCGCCATTTGTGACGATGTCATCGCCATGCATGACGGCAAGGTCGTCTGCCAGGGCTCGCTCGACGAGGTCCGGGCTTTCGACCATCCCTGGATCAGGGACTATTTTGGCGGGCCGCGAGCGCGCCGCCTGGGAGGCTAAGTATGGAAAGCAAGGCGAACTATTCCCTTGTGGGGCTGATCTCGCTGCTGGTCTTCGTGCTGACAGCGGGGTTCATCTACTGGTTTGCCGTGTCGGACACCCAGGTGGCCACGAAGCGCTACAACGTGATCTTCGAGGGCACAGTCACGGGATTGAGTTCGGGTACCGCGGTTCTGTTCAACGGTATTCGCGTCGGTCAGGTCCGCCGGCTGAATATCGACCCCGACAATCCGAGCCGGGTGATCGCGCATATCGAGGTGGAAGAGGGCGCGCCGGTGAAGACCGACACCAACGCAACGTTGGAACTTCAGGGTCTGACAGGCGTTTCCAACATTCAGTTGACGGGCGGCAGCCCCGACGCGAGCAACCTCGAAGTCGCGTCCGACGAGGACGTACCCACGATCATGGCGGGCAAGTCGGATCTGCAGACCATCCTGGAAGGCGTGACGGAAACCATCGACAACGCGAATGTCGCGTTCGGCCGGCTCGACACCTTCTTCGACGAGAACGACGAGAAGGCAGCTGCAACGCTCTCGAACATCGAGTCGTTCAGTGCGGCGCTTTCCGAGAATGCTGACGGTATCGACTCGTTCCTGGCGAGCATGAGCGAAGCGGGCAAGGAGGTCGGCCCGCTGGCCGCTGACCTGCAGGCCCTGTCGCAGCGCATCAACACGATCGTTCAGGACGTGGATCCCGCGGAGGTCGACGCCATCGTCAGCGACTTGTCCGCCTTCTCCAACGCTCTGGCCGAAAACTCGGGCAAGGTGGAGACCGTGTTCGCCGACGCCTCGACCGTCTCGGCAAATCTTCGGGGGTCGTCCGAACGGATCAACGCGCTGGTCGAGCGGATCGACACGGTTGCAAGCTCGATCGATCCCGACACCGTCGCGCAGATCGTGGCGAACATCGAGTCCGTGTCGACGATGCTCGGCGAGAACTCGGAAGACTTCGATACGATCGTGACCAATGTGACGAACGCGTCGAACCGGCTTGGCGGCATCACCAACGATGTCGAGACCTTCTCCTCGCGTCTTGCCTCCAACTCGGATGCGCTGGACACGTTCTTCGCCGACGCGACGGCCGTGTCGGGACGCCTCAACAGCTCCTCCCAGCAGGTCACGACAGTGGTCGACCAGGTGGCCTCGGTGACGGGCAATGTCGATCCGGAAGCCGTTTCCCGGATCATCAGCAACCTCGACTCGGTCTCCTCCACGCTCGGGGAGAACAGCGAGAACATTCAGAAGTTCGTCTCGAACCTGGCCGATGCGTCCGAGAAGATCGGCGGCATT
The DNA here is from genome assembly GCA_964572555.1 of uncultured Devosiaceae bacterium. Lineage (GTDB taxonomy): Bacteria > Pseudomonadota > Alphaproteobacteria > Rhizobiales > Devosiaceae > CAZNHG01. Next base: position 12,688 of record CAZNHG010000030.1, read on the forward strand.
ACCGACGACGCTGCGCGCTTCGCCAATGTGCTTTCCGAGAACAGCGCGGAGATCGATACGACGCTCGCGAATGCCGCCGAAATCTCCGACAGCCTCAACACGTCGTCGACGCGTATCAACGCGGTCGTCGAGAGGATCGCCGCCGTCACGCAGAATCTCGACCCCGAGCAGGTCTCGAAGATTGTTGCGGACATCGACTCGCTTTCCACAGTTCTGGGTGACAACGCGGAAAACGTTGATACGTTTATGACCAATATGACCGAAGCCTCGTCACAGCTTTCCGATTCCGTGGACAGGGTCGATGCGATCCTGAACCAGTTCGATTCCATGGCCGGTGACGCGGACACGCAGAACCTCTTGGCCCAGCTGTCGTCCGCCGCGCAGTCGGTACAGACGCTGGCGGAGAACCTTGACGCGCGCACCGAAGTTATCGCCAGCGGGCTCGACCGGTTCTCCAATCAGGGGCTGGGCGAATATCGCGGCCTGGCGGTCGATGCCCGCGCCACACTGCGCCGGCTCGACAAGGTGCTCACCGACCTCAACCGCAATCCGCAGAGCCTTGTGTTCGGCAATGGCGGCGGGAACGTGAGGGAATACACCAAGCAATGACGGGACCGGCACGCTTCACGAGACGCGGGTTCCTGACCGCGGGCGCAGCGCTGACGACCCTGCCGCTGACGGGGTGCTTCGGCCTGACAACTACGCCACCGCCCACCTTCGACCTGTCGTCGGGAAATCCGGGCGCCGTGCAACGCCGCTCGGCGAGCACGGTGGTGATCACGCGGCCCAAGACGATCGATACCTATGCGACAGAACGCATCGTAGTGCGCCAGCCGGGCGGCGTGCTGAGCTATCTGCCCGACGCCCAGCTGGCCGACGTGATGCCCGAGCTCGTGCAGATCCGCATGATCCAGACGTTCGAGAACGCCAACTTCCCCAATATCGGACGGCCCGACGATCAGCTCGCGGTCGACGTGACGCTCGCGACGGAGGTGCGGGCGTTCGAGATCGACGTGACGCAGGGCCCGGTGGCATCCGTACGGCTCGGCGCCAAGCTAGTGAACGAGCGCATCGGGGAAATCTTCGCCAACCACGTGTTCTCGGCGCAGGTGCCGACCACTACGGAGCCGAGCGCGCAGGCGGTCGCCGATCTCGATCGCGCCCTTCAGGACGTCATTCAGCAAATCCTGACCTGGACGGCCCGGACGGCTTGAGGTTCCCCTAGCCTATCTCGCGTCCGGCTGCCCAAAGAAGCCCGCGGCGCAGGATGGTGCCGACTTTCGGCAGGTCGAGTTCGTCGGCCGTGTGGCCGAGCGATGTGTAAAAGACCCGCCCTGCCCCGTGCGTCGTCGTGAAGACGACCGGCATGACAACGTCACTCCTCCACGGATGATGCTCGCCGGTGAAGGTGGTCGTTGCAAGCACCTCCACCGCTGGATCGTAGTTGAGATAGTACTGCTCCGAGGTATGCGTGAAGCTGCCGATCCCGGCCATGACCGGGTGATCGGGCCGCGTAACATCAACACGATAGGTGATGATGTCTCCCGGATGCGCCACCCAGTAGCAGCTCGCCATGTAACGGAAGGCGACGCTGTCTCGGAAACTGGTCGCAAGCCCCATGTGGTAGCCGGCGAGACCGGTTCCGCCGCGCACCGCAGTAACCAGGTTCTCCATCTTCTCCGCAGCGAGGGTTCCCGCGGTAATCACCGGTACGACGAGATCGTTCTCACTAACATCCGGAGCGCCGAGTGCATCGTAGTCGTTGGTTACCATGACGGAGAAGTCCTCCGCCTCGAGCATGGCCGCAACCTTGCGCGCCCCGGCCTCGGGGGTGTGCAGTTCCATGCCGCCGTAGACGACGAGCGCCTTTCCCGATGAGGTCATTGATCGATCTCCGTTGACTTCAAAGGCCGAACCCGGCCGGCTCCGGGCGATGCACACCCCTGGGCTTGAAACCGAGCCTGTCAGAAAGCTGGAGGATGTCGGCTGCGAGATAAACCGTCGAGAGCCACATCTCGGTTCCCTGCAAACCCCGTTCCTGTCCGTTGGCAAAGGCGAACCCGGCACCGTCGTGCCAACGGTATGGTGCGGTCGTCACCACCGCTTCGGCGACCGCCTCGGCCTCCGCCCGGCGGTGATCCGTCTGCCGCAGAGCGAGCCAGAGCGGGTGAATGGTGTCGAGCAGATTGCACGCAGTGTGCTTCGCCCCATCAAATCCATCATGGGCGCGATAGTTGGCGAGCACCGAATTGATCATCGCCTCCGGATAGGGAATGGGGAGCCCGAATTGCGCGTAGGTTCCGCGCGTCGCACGATAGAATCCGTTGACCGGCTGCAGAAGCCCCTCATCGTGCGTGGGTTTTCCCCACAAGCCGCTGGCCCGATCGGCGTTCATCGCGAGCCAGCCCATCAGCGTTTGCAGGCCCGTGTCGGTGCCGAAATAGCGGGCGTTGAAGTACATGGCAGTTCCGATCGCGTCGACCACCGCTCCCGCATGCCAGGCGCGCTCGCGCCAGGGCAGACCGTCGAGCCAGGCGCACAGATCGGCGGCGGGGATGTTGACGGCAGCGATAGGGTGGACGGGGTGGCTTCCCAGGCACTCCAGAGCATAGCCGACGGCCAGTACATTATAGAGCGCCAAGCCGTCCTCACGCAGCCGGTGCAATTGCGACGATGGCCTGAACGGGTCGGGAAAGAAACCTGTCGCCGGGTCCTGCAGGGACTGCAACCACGACCGCCAGCTGTCGCCGTCACCCGCCGGTATCTGCCCCCCAAATCCGGCAGCGATTTCGATGGCGTCGCAGACGTGCCGGGCGCTCTGGCGGCGAATTCCGTCCGCCTCCGGTGATAGAAACCCGTCGCCGTCGCGGTAGCGGGCAATGACGTCCTGCCATTGTTCGCTGGCGCGCCCATCGAGTTCAACCAGGGCGCGCTCGGCAGACTCCCGGCTCAGTGGCGCCGTGGACGACGCCGTCTCTTCGCCACGCCGGCGCACGACCCGGGCCGGAACGCCCGCCACGATCGAAAGGTCCGGCACATCGCGCGTAACGACCGCCCCGGCGGCGACCACGACGCCACTGCCGATGGCCACACCGTCGAGAATGACCGCATTGGCACCAATCCAGACGTCGTCACCAATCGTGATGCCCAGGCTCTCGTGCTTCTGGAGGTGGATGGGGACCTCCGGATCCTCGAACCCGTGATTGAACCCGACAATCGAGACATGCGAGGCGATACGCACACCGTCGCCGCATTTGAGCTTGCCGGAAATGCAGGCATAGGCGTTGACCGTGCAATGTTCGCCAAAACGAAGATCACCGCGCAAAAAGGAATGCCCTGCGATCCAGGAATGCGCTCCCAGTTCCAGCCGGCTGGTGAATATCTGCGCCGCTGCTGCGACATAGGCCGTTTCGTCGATGTCGGCGCCGGCCGACGCGGCCAACTCGCGCTTGCGCGCGACGTGCGCGGGGCTGGCGATATCTTCGGGCGTCCTGTCCCACGTCATATACTGCAGACGCGCGTGCCAATACGTGTCGTCAGACGGACAACCGGTCTTCGGCTGGCTTTGCATCATGCCAGGCGCTCCAGGCTGTCGGGTTCGACGAGATACTGGAGCCTATCGTCCGCGATAAAGCGCTTGACCTCATCCGTCGCCACACGACCGAGGCGCAGCCTTTCCGTGCCCGCGGCGCCCGCGATGTGTGGGGTCAAAAAGACGTTGGGCAAGTGGAACAGGGGCGAATCCGGAGACGGGATCTCCGGCTCGGTCACATCGATTACGGCGTGCAGGCGGCCCGACTGCAGTTCCGCGATAAAGGCATCTTCATCGACCAGAGCGCCACGCGCCGTGTTGATCACTGTCGCACCGTCGCGCATCAACGCAAGCTCCTCCCGCCCGATCATGTGCCGGGTAACCGGCAGAGACGGCGCGTGGAGCGACACGACGTCGGAGCGCTTGAGCAGCGTCTCGAGATCAACCAGCGTCGCGTGATCGAGCACAGGGTCGCCGGCCGTGACATAAGGGTCTGCGATCAACACCTCGACGTCCAGGTGACCGAGGAGCGCGGCCACCTTACGTCCGATACGCGAGGCGCCGACAAGGCCGATCGTGCGGTTGTAGTTGCCGATGGGCTCGTCCATCAGGGCCCAGGTGGACCGGCGGCTGTTGTCGGTGCGATAGAGATCGCGCAGTTCTAGAATGCGCTTGTTCGCGAAGATGACCGCGGCGAGAGTGTATTCGGCGACCGGGACAGCATTGGCATCCGCGGCGTTCGTCACGAGAATCCCGGCCTCGAAGACCGCGGGATCGAGAATGTACTTTATCGTTCCGGCGGCGTGCGCGATCAACCGGAGGTTGGGTGCTGCGGCGAGCACTTCGCGGCTGACGAACGGACACCCCCACCCGGTCACCAGTATCTCGGTCTCCGCCAGCAGCGACCGCGCGCGTGAACTCTCGAATTCCTCCAGCGCGGCGGGTGACAGGACATCAGCGCACGCCGCCAGTTCCGCATGCATCTTGTCATCGAGCACGTGCCGGGTCTTGTTGCTATCCATCGCGAAGGTCAGCTTTGGCTTCATCTAGAAGGCCTCCGCAATATCGATGGCGCTGACGGTTTTTCCTTCATGCGCAAAAAGATCTTCAAGCTCGGCAATAGCAGGCGCAGTCGGGACGGCGCCAAAGCTTGCCTCCGCGTCGTCTCCCGCCGGGGCCGCCATGACGGCTGCCATCAACACATTCGTGCCGGCGGCGAGTTCGCCCGTCAATTGCGGGACGAGGGTTCTGGCGGAGATCAGGTTGGTGTTGGGCAGCGCCCGCTGTACCCGTCCGGTCCGGGACTGGTCGGAACCAAGGTCGATGACGGCCGCCAGGTCATCGGCGGTGCGGGCAATCGCCCTATGCGGCTCCTCGATACACTCATCCGCCTCGAGGTCGGCGCGCGGGACGGCGAAACCGCCCTCGGTGGCGTGCAAGGGGCGCGGCGTCGTCACGCGGTGGATGCGAATGTGCCAGTCGTCGGCCGGGATCAACCAGGTTTCGACGGTCACGTCTTCCCAAGGGTACCATTTGGCGAACAGGCGACCGCCCGCGATCTGCGCCACGGCATTGGTTTCGCGCACGCGGTAGTGCCGCCCGTCATCGCTCAGGCCGAGTATTCCGTCGAATGCCGCTTTCGCGTAGGCGCGCTCGTCGCCCTCGACCGAGAAGCCGTAGCGCGACGAGTAGACGAACTTGGCGTACTTCTCGGCGCCAAAACGCATCTGCCAGTTCTGTTGCCCTGATGAAAGGGCGACGGCGTTTCGGTGCCCGTTCATCATCACCATGCCGGGATGCCTGAGCGGGACCGGGTTTGGCTCCGGCTCCGCCGGCGCTTCCTCGGCCTGCCAGAACGGGTGCTCCTGCGGCAACGCGAGCGGCAGGAAGGCCTTGAGCGCCCAATAGGGAGACCCAGCGGAATTGTAGCTCTCGCTCATCAGCAGATTTGGATAGCCGTAGCCAACGGACAACACGCCATCGCGGTCGGCGATGGGGTGACGGGCCCACCAGCGCAGATGGCGCATGTAGTGCCCCTTGATCTCCGCCCAGGGCAGTGCCTCGAGGTCGGCAAAGGCCAGTGCGCCCCAGATTCCTCCACACGCGAAGCGGTAGGTCAGGCTGCGCCCGAAGGCCAGAACGCCGCCATCGGCATCGAACCAGGTACGAATATCCCTGGCGAACGTCGCCGCGCGTTCGCGATAGCGCTCGGCCCGGTCATCGCTGTCGCTGCTAAGCCCGGCGTAGATCAGGCCATAGAAATGCATGGCGAAGGGAATGTAGTGATCGACCCGGCGCACGAGGCCGTCCCTGTACCACCCATCTCCGAGATAGAACTCTTCGAGTTCCTCGAGGTAGCGCTCGGTCAGCGAGCGGTCGAAATCGACACCGACCTCTTCCAACCCCAGATCGACGAGGATGCGGAAGAACTTCCAGTTGTTGTTCGCGTAATCGTATTGGCGGATATGGGTGAGGTAGCGCGCGATGTTGTCCCTGGCGTCCTGCGGCAGCGGGTCCCAGACC
>CAZNHG010000031.1:0-14298 GCA_964572555.1 uncultured Devosiaceae bacterium
GAGCGCGCCCGGTTCGACCGCATGCTCTCTTCCGACCAGGTGGGTACGCTGATCACCGCGCTCGGCACCGGCATCGGGCGCGAGGAGTTCGACATCGAAAAGCTGCGGTACCACAAGATCATCATCATGACGGATGCCGACGTCGACGGCGCCCATATCCGCACGCTCCTGCTGACCTTCTTCTACCGGCAGATGCCGGAAATTCTCGAGCGCGGGCACCTCTATATCGCCCAGCCACCGCTCTACAAGATCAAGCGCGGCCAGTCCGAGCAGTATCTCAAGGACGAGCGGGCGCTCGAGGACTATCTTTTGTCCAACGGCACGGAAGAGGCGGTTCTGACCACGCGCAACGGCGACACCCGGGCAGGCAACGACCTTCTCGGCGTCGCCGAGCAGGCCCGCGAGATCGTGCACGCCATCGGCGGTATCAATACCAAGTACAACCGCACCGTTGTCGAGCAGGCCGCCATCGTCGGCGCGCTCGACGCCGAAGCGGTGGCCGACACGGAAACGGCCCAGGGTCTCGCCGGCCGCGTCGCCAACCGGCTCGACCGCATGGCCGACGAGGTGGAACGCGGCTGGGAGGGGGCGCCAGACGGATATGGCGGCCTGCGCTTCTGGCGCACCATCCGCGGGGTCGAGGAAAGCCACACCATTGATGCCAGCCTCATCGCCTCCGCCGATGCGCGCAAACTGCGCTCCATTGCCGGACGGCTGGACGAGCTTTACGGGGGTGTTGCCAGTTTCACGCGCAAGGACACCGAGACGCCCATCTACGGGCCATTCTCGCTTTACGATGCCGTCATCTCGATGGCCCGCAAGGGAATCTCGCTGCAGCGCTACAAGGGGCTGGGCGAGATGAACCCCGAGCAGCTCTGGGAGACGACGCTCGACCCCGACGCCCGCACGCTGTTGCAGGTGCAGGTCAAGGAAAGCGACATTGCCGACGAGACCTTCACCCAGCTCATGGGCGACCTCGTCGAACCGCGCCGCGACTTCATCCAGAACAACGCCCTGAGCGTGGCGAACCTCGATATCTAGACGTTCTCACCACACAAAAGGTATCAGTTTTTTCGTCTGCTTCGCGTACGCCTCGAACTGCTCACCGTAGCGGTCGGCAAGGTGCGCATCGAGCATGGGTATGTTGTAGAAGGCGAAGAAGCCGGTGAGCATCAGGACGATCAGCGCCGACCAGGGGTTGCCGGTCACAACCGCATAGCCGGCGACCCACAGGATATCGCCGAAATAGTTGATGTGCATCGACCATGCGAAGAACCCGCCGGTGAAGAGCTTTCCCTTGTTGGCGGGGTCGGCCTTGAAGCGATGACGCTGCCACTCGCCCCCGGTGTTGAGAACGCAGCCGATGACGAACAGCGCGATACCCAAGGCATCCAGTGCACCGAGCGGAGCGCGGTTGGGCAGGACCATGAGCGCGAACCCCAGATAGTAGACCGCGAAGGCGAAAGGTACGCTGAAGGCCTCGCTCCACGGCATCTCCCGCTTCATCAGGACGAACATGGTGAAAACCATGCGCGCAAGGATGACGAGCGAGAACCCGAAGATCAGCACACGGCGGAGCGGGATGGCCTCGCCTGCCGCCCAGTCGAACTGCTGCGCCATCATGCCGCCGCCGGGGCCGAACAACACCCAGCCGGACAGGACAAGCAGCCCGAACTCGACCCCCGTAACGAAGAGCTTTTGCTTCAGCGCCGGGTCCTTGCGGCTGTACAGATCGAGAGTTGCCATGGGTGTTACCTCCTGGAAAGAGCGTCGGGCCGCGTACCGGAAATGGCCCAGAGATAGAATTCGCCTTCGAACCCGGCGATATAGGCACGGGCGGCCCCTCTGGCCGAGGCCCGGTCCATGCCCGTATCGCGCATCAGGGCCGCGGCTAGCGACGACTGCAGGCGCGCATATGCGTTGTCGATATCGGCGCGATAGTCGGGCAACCGTGACAGGGCATCGAAGAACAGGGTGAAGTAGCGGGTGAGATCCGCGCCGGTGGCTGCGCTGTCGGCCGCGACCTTTTCGTAGATCGCGGCGATGGCCAGCTTTTGCGCCTCGGCTCCGAGCGCTGCATGGGCGGACCAGTCCATGTCCGCGAACGGTGTCGGAAAATAAGTGGCGACCACCTCGGCGAAGAGCGCCGCCTTGCTGTCGAAATGATGGTAGAAGGCTCCCTTGGAAAGCCCGGTGCCGTCGAGAATGGCGACCACGCCCGTTCCGTCATAGCCATGCATCATGAAGGCCCGGAATGCGGCCTCGAGGATCACGTCGCGGGCATTGCTCATGCGCCGGCCCTCCGTTGATCGGTGCGCGGCTCGTTGAGCAGGGCCGCCAACGCCGCGAGATACAGCCCGTCCGCGAAGATCACTTCGGGATACGCCCGGTGCAAAAGGCTGATGAATGCCAGCAGCATCACGACCTGCCCGATTGCGGCGAACCGCCGGCCGGGCCAGTCGAAAAGCTCGGCGACCCCGGTCGTCATCATGAAGAGCGAGACCGCGACGATGACCGGACGGGCATTGGCCGCGATCAGATTGGACAGCGGGCCCAGCCGTGTGCCGTCATTGGCAGCGGCCATAGTGGCGAAGAGTGCTGGAATATCCTCCCCGAGGCCGAACATGTTGGCTATCCCCGAGACGATCAGGCTCGCTGCGATAAACCACCACAACCATTTGCGCCAACCGTCGAACACCGCGGCACTCCACGCACACCGAACGGTCGGTATGTAGCCGCGCGGGCTTGCAATGTCAATGGCCGGGCCGGCGCCGTGCGCACGAGGGGCGTTTCGCTTGCCGCCGTGAGGCCCGGGAGTCTTCGTTCTTTCCCCCTCTTCGCGGTCCCGCCCGATCGGTGGCTCCGCGTGGGAGCATACCCCGTGCCAGCCGCACTCATGGACAGCCGGTTATCGAACCGACGCGCGTTTTCATTTTACCGCGCGGCCGTGGCGGGCAACCATGTCGACGGGCAGAAACAAAAGCGCGCATTCCAAAGACGCGCCCGCCCGCCGGTATTTCAAGGAGGAGAAGAGATCATGAAAGCGACCAGAAGCGCCGCATTGGCAGCCGTTCCGCTTCTGCTGGCGGCAGGGGGCACGGCCGCGCAACCCGCCGCCGATGCCGCGGTGCAGTGCGCCGGCCTGCGCGGTATGAACATCCCCGCCGAGGCGATCGGCGAGCCCACGACCGGGGCCGACATTATGGCGGCCGAACTCGTCGAGGGCGACCGCGCCCGTGGCGGTGGCTTCTGCAAGGTGCTGGGCGCCGTCGATCCGGTCGATCCGTCCGCGCCGGATATCAACTTCCAGATCAATCTGCCGCTCGACTGGAATGCCAAGGCCGTCCAGTTCGGCGGCGGCGGGTATGACGGCCAGCTCGTCACCGCGACCGGCAACGTATCCTTCGGCCGGGACGACGTCGCGACCCCGCTGCAGCGCGGTTACGCGACCTTCGGCAGCGACAGTGGCCACCAGTCCCCGAGCGCGCTCGAGGGCAGCTTCATGATGAACGACGAGGCGCTGGCCAATTTCGGCGGGCTACAGATCAAGAAGACCCGCGACGTCGCCGTCGCGGTCATGGAGCGGCATTATGGCCGGGGGCCCGGCCGTACCTACTTCCAGGGCAATTCCCAGGGTGGACACGAGGGGCTCATCGCCATCCAGCGCTGGCCGGGCGACTACGACGGCGCCCTGGTCACCCATCCGGCCAATCCCTTTTCGGCCCTGCAGCTCTCGGGCAACCGCGCCGGCAAGGCGCTCTACCAGGAAGGCGCCTGGATCGGCCCCGAGGGTGTGGAACTGCTCAACACAGCCGTCCACGGCACCTGTGACGGGCTCGACGGCATCGAGGACGGGTTGATCTCGAACGTCGCGGCCTGCAACGCGGAATTCGATATCGAGATCCTGCGCTGTGCGGATGCGGACGAGAAGGAGTGCTTCAACGATGCCCAGATCGAAGCGCTCGAGGTGCTCAACTCGCGCTACGAGGCGCCGGTCGAGCTGCAGGGAGGGGCGACCGGCTTCGCCCGCTGGCCGATCTACGAGGGCGCCGACCTCTACGGCCTGTGGGGCATGGGCCAGAGGCCCGAGCCGTCCGTTCCGCCCACGCCGGTTGCCGATTTCGGGCTGGCTGTGCTCGCCGATCCGATGATCCGCTTCGCGGTTCTGCGCGACCCGGATTCAAACTCGCTTCAGTTCGACCCGTCCCGGCACATAGAGCGCATCCGCGAGATTTCCGGGCTGCTCGATGCGAGCGACCCGGACCTCTCGTCCTTCGCCGGCGCCGGCGGAAAGATGCTGATGATGCACGGCACCACCGACTTCGCCATCACCCCGCACAACTCCACCGACTACTACGAGCGCGTCGTCGGGGCGATGGGACAGGAGACGGTCGATAGCTTCATGCGCTACTATCTCGTTCCCGGCTTCGGCCACGGCTCCGGCCGGTTCCATATGCGCTGGGACCCGTTGACCGTCCTGGAGAACTGGGTCGAGAACGGCGAAGCACCCGGCGACCTGGTCACCGTCGACGCCCGGGAGGAGACGGCGGGGCGTGCGCGGCCGTTGTGCGAATATCCTGCCTATCCCGCTTACAATGAGGGCGCGGATGACCCGGCACGCGCCGAGAATTTCCACTGCGCCATAGAATAGGCGCGTTCCCGGCCGCGCGCCCCGGCGGGCGTGCGGCTGACCATCTTAGGGCCAGCCATGTTCACGAGTCCTCTTAAACTCACATAAACCGGCCACATTTATTCTTGATAGCCTTGTGCGATCCCGGTACTGGCAAGGCTCCGACGTGCCGGGAACCTTGGTCCGGGAACGGATTGAACGGCACGGTGGCCCGGATCGTGCGCCGAGGGATCGGACGTGATGGGCGAGCCACCGCGTCCCGGGCGGGTGCCGGATGGTGCCATTGAGCAGACCCTCGCGCCGTGGCGGGGGATATCGGGCGATACCAGATGGATCTCAAGCTCAATCAGAACGACCGGGTTACCGCCAATACCGGCAAGAAGAAGAAAAAGGGACAGGCCAAGCCGTCCCGGGGCCGTAAGGCCGAGACGAACAAGCGCAAATCCGGCGGCCGTAAGACCAGGGGTGGCGGCAACGGGCGCCGCGGGGGCAATGGACGCCGTGGTGGTGGTGGCCTGACGCCGGGGCGCATCTTCAGGTTCGTGTTCTACTGGGGATTCGTGACCGCCATCTGGGCGGGCATCCTGGTCACCGGTGTGGTCGTCTACTACGCCATGCAATTGCCCTCGGCGGAGACCTGGGCGGTGCCCGAGCGCCCGGCCAATATCCGCATCGTCGCCTCCGACGGCCAGCTCATCTCCAACCGCGGCAAGATGGGCGGCGAGGCGGTCGCCTTCCGCGAATTGCCCTACTATGTGCCCGCCGCGGTGATCGCCATCGAAGACAGGCGCTTCATGGATCACTTTGGGCTCGATCCCATCGGCATTCTCGGGGCCATGCGCATCAATGTGAGCGAAGGCCGCTGGCCGCTCGACGGGCACGGGGGCTCGACCGTAACCCAGCAGGTCGCCAAGAACCTGTTCCTCACGCCCGAGCAGACCCTCAAGCGCAAGGTGCAGGAAGCTCTGCTCGCCGTCTGGCTCGAGCAGAACTACACCAAGGAACAGATTCTCGAGCTTTACCTGAACCGTGTCTACTTCGGCGCGGGGGCCTACGGCATCGAGGCGGCCTCGCAACGCTATTTCGGCAAGTCCGCGCGCAACATTTCGCTCGGCGAGGCGGCCATTCTCGCGGGCGTGCTGCGCGCACCCTCCGCGCTGTCGCCGGCCGACCATCCCGACCGCGCCGCCGACCGTGCCCGCGTTGTCCTGCGCGCCATGGCCGAGGAGGGCTACATTTCCGACAAGGAGGCCGAGGCGGCCGCCATCGATCCGAACAAGCGCATCCGCACCCGCGTGGCGGGAGCAGAGTACTACGTCGCCGACTGGGTCGAATCGCTGATGGACGCTTATATCGGCGAGATCGAACAGGACGTGGTCGTGCACACGACGATCGACTGGGAGCTGCAAAAGGAAGCCGAGTTCCAGGTCCGTGAGTCGGTTCGCAAGCACGGAGCCGATCATGATTTCAGCCAGGGCGCGCTGGTGTCGATGACCCCCGACGGGGCGGTCAAGGCAATCGTCGGCGGCACGGACTATTCCAAGAGCCAGTACAACCGCGCGGTCACCGCCAAGCGCCAGCCCGGATCGGCCTTCAAGCCGTTCATCTACCTCACGGCGCTCAGGCAGGGGATGACCCCCGACTCGATCGCGGTGGATGCGCCGTTCGACTACAATGGCTGGTCGCCGGAGAACTATAACCACAAATATGCGGGGCGTGTGCCGCTGCGTCAGGCGCTGGCGCACTCGATGAATACCGCCGCGGCGCGGCTGGCTATCCGCGTCGGCCCCCAGAACGTCGTCGACACGGCACGCCAGCTCGGCATCTCGTCCCCCCTCGATCCGGTTCCCTCCATTGCGCTCGGCACCCAGGAGGTCTCGCTTCTCGAGCTCACGGCCGCCTACGCGCCGTTCGCCAATGGGGGCAACGGTGTCATCGCCCACGTCATCACCCGCATTGAAACCGCCGGCGGCGAAGTGCTCTACCAGAACACACCGGCGGGGCCGGGGCGCGTGGTGTCGCCTGAACACGTCGCGATGATGAACGACATGCTCTCGGCTGTCGTGCAGTCGGGAACGGGCCACAACGCCAAGCTCGGCAACTGGCCGTTCGCCGGCAAGACCGGCACCACCCAGAACGACCGCGACGCCGTGTTCGTGGGGTACTCGGCGCGCATGGTCACCGGCGTGTGGCTGGGCAATGACGACAGCAATCCCATGAAGGGAGTGGGTGGTGGCTCCTATCCGGTCGCGGTGTGGTCGGACTACATGCAGAAGGCCCATCAGGGGATGACGGTTGCCGACCTGCCGGGCAGCGGCTACACGCGCTTCGCCGGCACGCAACAACAGCTTCCCACCCGCCAGCAACCCCAGCGCAACCGGACGATCGGCGACATCATCTCCGGGATTTTCGGGGGCTAACCCGCGGAGCGGCCATACGCCATCAGGCTCTGTTCGTGGGCGCGTAGCCACGCGCGGCCCTCGTCCATTTCGGGCAGCGTGCGCTTGACCGTCGCCCAGAAGGCGGGGGAGTGGTTCATCTCGATGATGTGCGCCACCTCGTGGGCGGCGACATAGTCGAGCACGAAGGACGGGGCCAGGATCAGGCGCCAGTTGAAGTTCAGCCGTCCCTGATGCGAGCACGATCCCCAGCGCGTCGACTGGCCGCGCATGCGGATGCTCGAGGGCGTCACGCCCAGCCTCCCGGCATGCCAGGCAACGGCCTCCTCGAGATCGGTCTTGGCCTCGGCCTTGAGCCAGTCGGTCAGGCGTCGCGCCATGTGGTCCGGCCCACCCGGCACCAGAAGGACGGGGCGTTCCTCTCCCGTAACGACCTCCACGCGTCCCCGCACCCGGTCGGCTGCGACGATCAGATGGTCCGCGCCCCGCACCGGGATCACCGCCCCGTCGGCGAAGGCCACAGCCCGTGGCGCACGCGCGAGCCGTGACGCCAGCCAGCTGCGCTGCTTGTTGAGGAACCCCTCGGCCTCACGCCAGCGCCCGTGCGGCGGCACGCTGAGCACCGGCACCCCGCCCACGGCGATGGTCAGCCGGTAGTGGCGGGCATTGGGGCGCACCTTGACCACGACTTCGACCTCGCGGTCGTCGAGCGCGATCCGGGTGCTGTCCGGCCAGGGATCCTTTTTGAACTTGAGCATGCGCCGGGAAGGGAAACTCTTCGATTCGCCGATATGCCACTATGCCACACCTGCCAGCCCGACATCAGCCATGGACACGAAAAACGCCCCTTCACGAGGAAGGGGCGCTGGAGTGGATACAGTCGCCAGGGGGAACGCGCTGTATCCGGGGGAGGAGAGGGGACCGGGTTTCTTACGCCCGGTAGCCGTCAGGTTCACCGGGATCGCGGCGGTCGTCGTCGCGGTCACCGCGATTGGTGTTGCGTTCGCGCATGAAGCGGTCGAATTCCTCGCGGTCCCGCGCTTTGCGCAGGTTCCGCATGTAGTCGTGGAACTCGTTCACTTCGTCGTCGAGCCGCTTGCGCTCCTCGTCGAGGCGCTTGAGCTGCTCCTCGCGATACTCGTCGAACGCGACGTTGCCGCTGGAATGGCGGCCGTGTCCGCGATAGCGGTTCTTACAGTTGCGGGCCCAATCCTTCTTCTCACGGACCCAGGTTTCGGCCTTGTCGGCCGACCCACCAAAACGTTCGCCCCAAAGGATGTAGGCGAGCATGGCAAGTCCCAGGGGCCAGAAGATGATGAAGCCCAGCACCATCAGGGCGATGGTCACGAAGGACCATTCGGGTTTGATAATCGCTGTGTTCATTTCCAATCTCCCAGTCACGAACACTGCCGATATGGAGGTGTTTTCCGTCCCATCAAGCCGGAAAAATGCGCTTTTGGGCCCTTGAAATGGTGCGCCAATGTCCTAAAGACGCAGGGCAGCGGGTCCGCAGCCGGGCCCTCGCACCCAAAACGGGACGAAATCATGCCCAATATCTCCCTGCCCACCCCGGTCTGGCGCCCCTTGCGCCTTGCAACCCTTGTGCGCCTGCGCTGGCTCGCCATTGCGGGGCAGACCGTGAGCGTGCTCGTCGTCGCGCTGGTGCTGGAGTTCCCGCTCCCGCTCTTGCCCTGCCTCGCGCTCATCGGGCTGTCGATGGCGCTCAACATCTCGATGATGCTGTGGCTGGGCTCGGGCCATCGGTTGACGAACCGGCTGACCGCGATCCAGCTCGGCTACGACCTCTTGCAGCTCGGCGGGCTGTTGTGGTTGACGGGCGGGCTTCAGAACCCGTTCTCCCTGCTCCTGCTCGCCCCCGTTTCGGTGTCGGCGACGACCCAGACGCGCAACGCGACGTTCCTTCTTTCGGGCCTGGCCGGCGTGATCGCGACCGTCCTGGCGGTCTCGCACATGCCGCTGCCCTGGGACGATGCCCGCCCGCTCGACATCGACACGCTCTACGTCACGGGCCTGTGGGTGGCGTTGCTGCTCGGCGTCGCCTTCATCGCCGCCTATACGAGCCGCGTGGCGCTCGAAGCCCGCCAGCTCGCCGACGCGGTGGCGGCGACGGAACTGACCCTGTCGCGCCAGCAGCGCCTCTCCGCCCTCGACGGCCTGGCGGCCGCCGCCGCGCACGAACTTGGCACACCGCTGTCGACCATCGCGCTTGCCGCCAAGGAAATGCGGGCCGAACTGCCGGACGGCACGTTGGCCGACGATGCCGATCTCATTGTCGAGCAGGCGGCGCGCTGCCGCGCCATCCTGGGCAAGCTGCGCAATCTCGACAACGACCAGGGCAACCCGTTCGAGACCGTCCACCTCAACGATCTCGTCGCGGAGGTCGTGCGTCCGCATCAGGACATGGGCAAGCGCATCACCATCACGCCGGGGCGTCAGGACGGCCCCGAGCCCGTCGTCGCGCGCAATGTCGGGCTGTTGTTCGGGCTGGGCAACATCATCGAGAACGCGGTGCACTTCGCGCGTGAAAGCGTGGAGATAGAGGTCGGCTGGGAGGGCGAGGCCCTCTCGATCATCGTCACCGACGACGGGCGGGGCTTCCCGCCCGACATGGTCACGCGCCTGGGCGAGCCCTATCTGACCACGCGCGCGCAGGCTGCGGCCGCCGATCCGGCCGCCGCGGGAGGACTCGGCCTTGGCATCTTCATCGCCAAGACGCTGCTCGAACGCACCGGCGCCAATCTGACCTTCCGCAACGCGCGGGCCGAGGGTCACGCCCAGGTGGTCGTCGCCTGGGCCGGCGGCATGGGGCCATCGGGCGATTGAGCCGCTTTGACATTTGGGTATAGAACCTTATCTAGGTCCCAGGTATGGAGCTGAAAGTATGGCTTTGGACGAGCTTTTGAACCGCGACCGGTCGCTTTTGCTGGTCGACGACGATGCGGCATGGCTGTCGCGCCTGGAACGCGCCATGGAACGGCGCGGCTTTGAGGTGCGCAGCGCGAACACGGTCGCCGATGGCATTGCCGCGGTCAACGACGCGCCACCCGCATTCGCGGTTGTCGACATGCGCCTCGACGACGGCAACGGGCTCGACGTCGTCTCGGCCTTGCACGAAAAGCGCCCGGACGCGCGCGCCGTGGTGCTTACCGGCTACGGCAACATCGCCACCGCCGTGACGGCGGTCAAGCTGGGGGCGGTGGACTATCTCTCCAAGCCCGCCGACGCCGACGACGTCATCAAGGCGCTTCTGCTGCACGACGAGGATAAGCCCGAGCCGCCCGACAACCCCATGTCGGCCGACCGCGTGCGCTGGGAGCACATCCAGCGCGTCTACGAGCTGTGCGACCGCAACGTGTCGGAAACCGCGCGCCGGCTGAACATGCACCGCCGGACCCTGCAGCGCATCCTCGCCAAGCGCGCCCCGCGCTAACCCGCTGACCTGCCTTGATTACGTGACATCGGACAAATAGCCTTCCCGCGACCAACCCCGCGGGAGGCTCTTGATGACCGTTACCCTTCATTTCCACGGTGCCGCCGGTACCGTCACCGGCTCGTGCTACCGGGTGGAGCACCCCGGCGGCCAGTTCCTCATCGATTGCGGTCTGTTCCAGGGCAACAAGAGCGTGCGCGCGCTCAACCGCAAGGAAATGCCCTTCCGCCCCGGCGCCATGGATTTCCTGCTTCTCACCCACGCCCACATCGACCATTGCGGCCTGATCCCGCGGCTTTATGCCCACGGCTTCGAGGGGCCGCTGCACGCGACCGCGCCGACCGCCGGGCTTCTGGAGTTCCTGCTCGAGGACGGTGCCGGCATCCAGGAAAGCGAGGCCGAGCGCGAGAACCGCAAGCGCGCCCGCCGGGGCGAGCCGCCCATCGAACCGCTCTACACCCGCGAGGATGCCGACACCGCCCTCGGCCACCGTACCACCCATCCTTACGAGGAATGGATCGAGCCTGGCCCCGGCGTGCGCTTCCGGTTCTGGAATGCCGGGCACATCCTCGGCTCGGCCTCGATCGAGCTCGAGGTGGTCAACGGCGAGGGCGCCACGGTGCGCATGCTGTTCTCCGGCGATCTCGGGCCCGACGAGAAGGTGTTCTATACCGAACCCGACGCGCCCGCCGGCTTCGACTACATCGTGTGCGAATCCACCTATGGCGGGCGCGAGCGCGACGACTACACCCTCGAACGCCGCCGCGAAACGCTGACCAGGGAAATCAACGATGCGATGGGGCGTGGCGGCAACCTCGTCATCCCGACATTCGCGGTCGAACGCAGCCAGGAACTGCTGCACGATATCGGCGCGCTCATCAAATCGGGTGCCATCAACCCCGCCCGCGTCTTTCTCGATTCCCCGCTCGCCCGCCGCGTGACCGGCGTCTACAAGAAATACACCGAGATATTCGAGGACGTCGAACTCGACGCCGACGAGCTGTTCACCGACGAACGTTTTCACATCGTAGAGAGCGTCGAGGAATCGAAGGCCATCAACCGGATCGACGGCGGCGCCATCATCATGGCGGCCTCGGGCATGTGCGATGCCGGGCGTATCAAGCATCACCTGCGCAACAACCTCATCCGCCACGACGCCACGGTGCTCTTCGTCGGCTATCAGGCGCCGGGTACGCTGGGAGCGGTCATTAAGGGCGGCGCGCGCGACGTGCGCATTCACGGCGGCAATATCCCCGTGCGCGCCACGATCCGGACGGTGAACAACTACTCCGCCCACGCCGACCACGACGAGCTGGTCGCCTGGCTCGAGCAGCGGCTCCCCGCCCATAACGGGGTGTTCCTCACCCATGGGGAGGAGGAGGGCCGCACGGCCCTTAGCAAGGCGCTCGCGCAGATGGGACTGGCGGGCGACCAGATCCTCATGCCCATGCTCGACGACGCCTTTGCGTTGAGCGCTTCCGGGGTGGGCGCGGTCAGCCGGGCCGAGGCGCCGCGCATCGATCCCGGGCAGATCGGGCAGGACTGGCACAACGAATACGCCGAATTCTCCATTCAGCTCGGCCATCGTCTGCACGAGGCGGCAAACGACGCCGAACGGCTCGAGGTTGTCAAGGCGTTGAAGAAGGCGCTGGAGGAGGCCGGTTGAGCTGATAGCCTACTGGGGGCCGGGGTCCATCAGTGCATGGATCCGGTCGGCTCCCAGTCGTGTCAGCCGGAGCATCAGCGCCTTGCGCCGGGCAGCGGGCAGCGGGTCGTCGTCCGCCCCTCGCACGATCTCCGCGCCGTGTCCGTCCGCCACGATAAGCCCTTCGGCTTCGGGAAAGATCGCGTTGTCCAGCTCGGGCGGCTTGGCGAAGTAGAACCGGTCGCAGAAATCCTTGTATTCGTGCCACTTGGCATCGACGCGGAAGTCCTCGAGGCTCGACTTGATCTCGACGATCCAGATTTCGCCCTTCGGCCCAACGCCGAGAATGTCCGCCCGTCGGCCGTTTGCCAGCGGCACCTCGGCAAGGCAGGTCAGATCGAACTGGCCGCGCAGCGTGCGCATCACCCCGCGCTGAACCCTGAGCGCGGTTTCCGACTGGCGCCGGTCGGTAATGGGCGGCAGCTCAGCCATGGGCGGCCTGCATCTTGGGTGCCGGGCGCGGCCTGAGCGCGCGCACGGCGAACCAGCTCACCACGACCAGCGGCAGGCAGATGCCGAACGACACGCGCACGCCGAAATGCTCCGCGATGACCCCCAGAAGCGGCGGGCCGATCAGAAAGGCGACGAACGAGACCTGCGCCAGCGCCGCCACGTTGAGCGCCGCCGGCCGGTCCGTGCGCTGGGCCGCCGCCGACATGGCGAGCGGGAACATGGCGCTGGTACCCATGCCGATCATGGCAAAGCCGATGAGCGCGATGGCGGGATGCGGTGTGAAGGTCACGATCAGCGCGCCGGTGCCCAGCGTGAGCACCAGGAACCGCGCCACGCGCAGCGAGCCGTAGCGCTCGACGAACCCGTCGGCGAAGAACCGCGTTACCGCCTGCGCCAGCGCCCCGGCGGCGAAGGCGAGTCCGTTGATGAACGGCGCCACCTCGAAGGTGTTGCGCATGAAGATCACCGACCAGTCCGTGCCCGCGCCCTCCAGGAACATCGCCGACAGCGCAAAGGCGACGAGCGCCATGATGCCGAAACTCGGCATCGCGAATTTCGGGGCGGGCTCGTCCTCGTTGCCCGTCACGCGGGCGGCGGCCGGCTCCATGCGTCCCAGCATGACGAACAGGGCGACCGTGACCACCGGAATCATCGCGGCCAGGTGCACCTGCGGGCTGATCCCGGCCTGCTTGGCGAGCGCGCCGATCATCCCCGCCGAGAAGAATCCGAAGCTCCAGAAGGCATGGCAGCGGTTCATCACGCGCCGGCCCAGAAGGTGTTCGGTGCGATCCGCCTCGACATTGACCACCACCTCGATGGCGCCGATCACCAGTCCGGCACACAAAAGGATCGCGAACAGCGCGAGCGGACCGGGTGCATGGCTGGCCGTCGCCAGCACGATGCTGAGAAGGATCGTGCCGAGGATGATCGTGCGGCGGTAGCCAATCCGCTCCAGCAGCGGGCTGGCGAAGGTCAGCGAGATGAGCGTGCCCACGCCCGGCCCCGTCATCGCCGCGCCCAGCGCACCTTCCCCGATGCCCATGGCGAGCTGAATGTCACCGACACGCGGGAACAGTCCCCCCAGAGCGAGCGAGTAGATGAAGAACGCAGCAAAAATCCTGATCTGCGGGGGCAGATCGAGACCGAAACGCATGATGGGGCTTCCCTTGATCGCGGCGAGACTCGCCAAACCGGACAAGCTTCACCAAACCGGCGAATGCATGCAAGGGCCTTTTTTGCCGGATGGTGCTCAGGCGGCGCTCGATCCCGCCTCGGACAGGGTGATGCCTGTTTGGGCTGCGCGCACGAAACGCACCGATTGGCCGCCGCCTTCCGCTGCACGTTCGCCCCGGTCGCGAGCGGGACCGAAATACTCCGCCGCCGCCCGATAGGTGAAAGGGGTGTCGAGCTGGCGCTTGAGCCGCGCCTTGAAGCTCTCGGGTGACACGGGCAGGGCGATCACGTCGTCGAACCCCAGCGCCATGCACCCGCGGATCACCTCGCGCGACGCGATCTCGCAGAAATAGATCAGCGGCATGAAGCGCACGTCGCGCCGCTTGCAGGCGCGCAGGGGCTGCACGATTCCGCTGAGCATGGCGATGTCGGGCACCGGCGCGAACAGGAAGAAGGCCAGCGGAATGCGCGCCAGCGCGGCCTCGAC
>CAZNHG010000031.1:14398-18478 GCA_964572555.1 uncultured Devosiaceae bacterium
GTGACCAGCCACTGCTCGCTGGTCAACTCGCCGATGACGTCGGCCACCCGTACCAACCGCGCGTCACGGTCGCCGACAAAGCATGGCAGCACTGCCATGCCCGCACCGGCGGCCGCCAGCTCGCGGATGCATTGCGGATCGTTCCCGCGCACCCCGATCCGGTCGGCGTGGTGCGCCTGCATCCAGCGCGCCGACGGCGTGGTCGCGGCCCCTGACAGCCCCACGAACATGCCCGCCTCCACCCCGCTCTCCAGGGTCCGCCCGGCATAGAGCGCGAAGGCGACATGCCCGATCTGCCGGCCGGCCAGCCACTGCTCGGTCGGCCGGGCGTTGCGCACCCCGATATCGGCCTGCCGGCGGCCGATATCGACGGTCTCGTTGGCGGTGACGAACTCGACGCGGAAGCGCTCCTGGGGTGACCACAGCTCGGTGATGTGGCCGGCGAGAAACGCCGATGTCCAGATGCCCGCGGACACGCGCACCACGCGCGTACCGTGCTCGGCGTCGCGCCAGCGCGTCAGGGATTGCATGGCGGCCTCGACCTCGCCGGCGCGCTCCAGAAGGTCGGTGCCCGCCGCGGTCAGCCGGTAGCCGGTCTGCGCCCGCACGAACAGCCGCTCGCCGACCTGCTCCTCGAGCGCCGTCACCCGGCGCCCGAGCGTCGCCGCACTCAATCCCGTGGCGCGCCGCGCCGCGCTGAGTCCGCCCAGCCGCGCCACGTCGAGAAACAGCTTAAGGTCGTCCCAGCTTATATCCATTTCATTTCTGAAAAATACATTGCGAACTTGACTGTAGCGCGCGACCCCGTCGGTGCGCAACAAATAGAGCGTCACATCAGGCGGTAGGCGGGCGAGAAACGCCGACGAAGCGGTGAAGCCTCCCCGGTGTTCGTGCCCCAATAGTCCAGGAAATGCAATCATGTATATCGATAGTGGAAAAGCGCATCTGCGCGTCGACCTTCCCGTTCCCGAGCCGCCGGTGCGCAAGACCGGTTTCCTGCGCAAACGGCTGCAAAGCGCCCGGAAGCGCTTCGCCGCCTGGCGCGAACGCCGCCGCATCGAACATGCCTTCAGGCACCTCGATGACAGGCTGCGCGAGGATGTCGGCTACCCGCGCGCCCACACGGCTTTCACGATGATAAGGACATTCCGATGAACACCATGACACTTTGGAACGGTATGACCGTCCCCCGCATCGGGATCGGCTGCTGGGCCATCGGCGGCCCGATGTATGCCGGCGATACCTCGCTCAACTATGGCGATGTCGACGACACGGTCTCGCTCGCCGGCCTCCGGCTCGCCCACGAGATGGGCGCCCGTGTCTTCGACACCGCAGCGGTGTACGGGTGCGGGCACTCCGAGGAGCTTCTCGGCGAGGCCTTCGGCGACCGCGACGACATCGTGATCGTCACCAAGTTCGGCGCCACTGTCGACACGGCGACCCGCCAACTCGGCCCGCCCGATCTGACCAATGCCGGCATCCGCGCCTCGGTCGAGGCCAGCCGGCGCAACCTGAAACGCGACCGCATCGATCTCGTTCTGCTGCACGTCGGCGACGTGCCGATCGATGAGGCTGGACCGATCTTCGATACGCTTGCCGACCTGAGGAATGAAGGCAAACTCGACGCCTTCGGCTGGAGCACCGACTTCGCCGACCGCACCCGCGCGGCCGCGGCGCGCGAGGGGTTTGTCGCGGTCGAGCACGACTTCAACGTTTTCACGCCCGCGACCGAACTCGTCGATGTCATCGAGGGCGAGGGTCTTCTCGCCCTCTCCCGCCTGCCGCTCGCCATGGGGCTTCTCACCGGCAAGTACAGCCGGCGGGAAAAGCTGCCCGGCAACGACATCCGCGCCCAGCAGGTCGAGTGGATGCGCTTTTTCAGGGAAGGCGAGGCGAGCCCGGAATACATCCGCCGCCTCGAGGCCCTGCGCGAACTCCTGACGATGGATGGCCGCTCGCTTGCGCAAGGGGCGCTCGCCTGGATTCTGGCGCGCACGCCCGCGGCGCTTCCCGTGCCCGGCTTCAAGACGGAGGCGCAGGTGCGCGACAATTTCGGCACGCTCGAAAAGGGTCCGCTGCCGCAACGAGTCATGAATGAGATCGACGCGCTTCTGAGCGGCTTCGAACAAGCCGTCTGAACATCCCCGAGGAGACCTGAACGATGCAAACGACAAATCTTGGGGCCCTCGGCCCCGTCAGCCGGCTCACTCTCGGCGGGGGCGGCATCGGCCGCGTCTGGGGCGAGACCAGCTGGGACGAGGCGATCGCCACCCTTCATGCCGCCATCGATGCCGGCATCACGGTGCTGGACGCCGCGCCGATCTATGCCGACTGCCAGGCCATGATCGGCGAGGCCTTCGAGGGAAGGCTGCCCGACGGCGTACGGATCACGACCAAGTATGGTGTCGGCACAGTCCCCGCCGGCGAGGTCTATGACCGGTTTCGGCGCTCGCTCGAGGAAAGCCTGAAGACCATGCGGATCGACAGCGTCGATGCCTTCTTCCTGCACAACGAGATTTGCCCCGACGACTTCGCCTATCCCGACAGGTACGGACCGCGGGACGAGGTCGCCACGACCCTCTCGCTTTACCGCGATGCCGTGGTGCCGGCCATGGAGCGCCTGCGCGAGGAGGGCTTGATCGGCGTGTGGGGCATCACCGCGGTCAGCGTGGTCGACGCGATCCAGGAGGCGATCCGGACGGCGCCGCATCCCCAGGTGGTCCAGTGCATCGCCAACCTGCTCGACAATCCCGGCGGACTTACTGTCGACGGCGCGCCAGGCCGTCCACGCTCGATCATCGCCACGGCCCGCGAGCACGATGCGGGCGTGATGGGCATCCGCGCCGTCCAGGCGGGGGCCCTCACCAGCGCGCTGGACAGGGATGCCGACCCCATGAGCACGGAAAAGCGCGACTACGACCGCGCCGCGCCCTACCGCGCCCTTTGCGCGGAATGGGGCGAGGACCCCGCCTATGTCGCGCATCGCTATGCGCTCTCTGTCGAAGGCGTGGACACCCTCGTTCTGGGTGTCAAGAATCGCGGCGAGTTGAAAAGCTGCCTCGATGCCGAGGCTGCGGGCCCCCTCGAGCCCGAACGCGTCGATGCCATCGACGCGCTCGGACTTCGGTGAGTGCGGGCTGACGGTGTGCGTTACGCGTGAGAGATGCATACCGTCGTCACGCCCGCCCGCATGAAGCCCAACTCGATCGCCGCCGCACGGCTGAGATCAAGAATGCGCCCATGCACGTAAGGGCCACGATCGTTGATCCGCACGACGACCGCCCGGTCGTTACGCTGGTTCTTGACCAGGATCCTGGACCCGAACGGCAGGCTCTTGTGGGCCGCCGTCATGGCATTCTGATTGAAGATTTCGCCGGAGGCGGCTTGCTGGCCGTTGAAGCCAGGGCCGTACCACGACGCACCGCCGCACTGATCGCCACCCTGGGCAATACCGGCGCCGG
Organism: uncultured Devosiaceae bacterium; assembly: GCA_964572555.1. GTDB lineage: Bacteria > Pseudomonadota > Alphaproteobacteria > Rhizobiales > Devosiaceae > CAZNHG01. Next base: position 17,860 of record CAZNHG010000031.1, read on the forward strand.
CAAGACACAAACCGGCCACGCAACATAGCGCGGCCGCTACCGCTAAACGTCTCACACGCAACTCTTGTTTTCCTGTGTGGGGCGTCCCCGTACTGGAGCGGGCGCGGCTACGGGCCCAATTTGGCGACACTGTGGCCGCGCAAACCATTCGCTCCATTCCGATTCAGGGGTGTTGCTTTCGGGCACCTCTGCCCGCACCGCACTCTCCCCAACATGCGAAAATCGCGTTTTTGACCAATTGATAAAATTTCAAACCTGCGATAGCGTTTCTTGTGTCAGGGAACGAATGCGGGGATGGACAATGGCCGAAGGTGTTCTCAAGGACGGTATCGCCGCCGGGCGGCTCGGGCCGGACGACTACGCCGAGAATTTCGCCGACCTGCACCCCCCGCTCGACCGGCACGAGGCGCAGGTCGAGGCCGACCGGTGCTACTTCTGCTACGACGCGCCGTGCCTGCACGCCTGCCCCACCGAGATCGACATTCCGCTGTTCATCCGCGAGATTTCGACCGGCAATCCGCTGGGCGCCGCGGAGACGATCTTCGACCAGAACATTCTGGGGGGCATGTGCGCCCGCGTCTGCCCCACCGAGACGCTGTGCGAGGAGGCCTGCGTGCGC
>CAZNHG010000032.1:0-13739 GCA_964572555.1 uncultured Devosiaceae bacterium
GTCGGGATCGCGCCCGCGTGCAATGAGCTGCTGTGTCTGGGTAATGATCTCGATCTCGCGAATACCGCCGCGCCCCAGCTTGACGTTGTGGCCGGCCACGCGTGCATCGCCCACCTTGCGCGCGATGTTGATCTGCCGCTTCATCGCCTGGATGTCGGCGATGGTGGCGAAGTCGAGATGCTTGCGCCAGACGAACGGCGCCAGGTCCTTGAGAAAGCGGTCGCCCACCGAGCGGTCCCCCGCGCAGGTGCGCGACTTGATCCACGCCGCCCGCTCCCAGTTCTGCCCGCGCGCCTCGTAGTAGGACAGCGCCGCATCGGCGGAGATAGCCACCGGCGTCGAACCGGGGTCGGGGCGCAGCCGCAGATCGGTGCGGAACACGTACCCGCGATCCGTCCGCTCCTCCATGAGCGCGACCAGCTTGCGGATCACGCGCGTGTAGAACGTGTTCGCCTCGAGCGGATCGTCGAGTATGCCCACGTCCGGATCGTAGAACGCGACGATGTCGATGTCGGATGAATAGTTGAGCTCGCGCCCGCCATGCTTGCCGAGCGCGAACAGGGCCAGGCCCGAATTCGCGGCGCGCGCCTCCTCGGGCGCAACCGTGAGCTGCCCCTTCTCCGCCGCCTCGCGCATCAGCAGGTCCAGCCCGGCGTCGAGTGCGGCGTCGGCCAGATCGGCCAGCGCCGCCGTCGTCTGCGCCGGGGTCCAGGCGCCTCCGGTTTCGGCCACCGCCGAGATCAGCGCGGTGCGCGCCTTGGCCGTCCTCAGCGTCGCCGACAAGCCGTCCGCGTCCTCTGCCGCCACCCCCGCCTCACGCGTTTCGGCGAGGATCGCCTTGAACGTCTCGTCGGGATCGGCACCTAAAGAACTGGTTAACCATGACGAATTTTTCTGCGCAAGATCAAACAGATAGGGAGAACTATTGAACAATGGCTCCAGCGCGCCGCGCGCCGCCTCGAGCGCCTCGCGTTCATCCTCGCGGCATTCGTCGAGCCACTCGGCGAACCGCGTTCCCTCGATCGCGGGCAGCGGCTCAAGGTGCATCGCGCTCATCCCCGTCCTCCGTCGCAGCGAAGAAGGACGCCCTCACCCGTTGCGTGGAATATCGATGACGGCGCGCAGCCCCGGTTCGTTATCCTCGAGCCGGAAGGTTCCCCTGTGCAGGCGGGCCACGGCATCGACCAGGGCGAGCCCGAGCCCCGAGCCCGGCTCGGTGCGGCTCTTCTCCAGCCGGGCGAAACGCTCGACGACATGCTCGCGATCGGCTTCGGGAATCCCCTGCCCGCCATCGGCAACCTCAATGACAACGCGCTCATCGGCCTCCCTTATGCCAACCGTGATCCCGGGCGCCCCGTTGTCGGACGAGGGCGCGTACTTGATGGCGTTCTCCACCAGGTTCACCAGCGCCTGCCCGACCAGTTCGCGGTTGGCCCGCAGCGTGATGCCCTCGGTGATCCGCGAGTCGAGTACCATGCCGGCGTCCTCCGCAACAGGGGCGTAAAGCTCGGCAACGTCGGCAACGACCTTGCTGACATCCACCTCCGCGAACGCCCCCGACGGCGTACCCGCCTCGGCACGCGCGATCATCAGCAGCGCATTGAACGTGCGGATGAGCTGGTCGCTCTCCTCGATGGTCGCCTCGAGCGCCTTCTCCCGCTCCTCGATCGGCGCATCCTCGCGCAGGGCTGCTTCGGCCTTGTTGCGCATGCGCGTGAGCGGTGTCTTGAGGTCGTGCGCGACATTGTCGGTGACCTCCTTGAGCCCCTGCATGAGCTGCTCGATCCTTTCGAGCATGGCATTCAGGCTCGTCGCCAGCCGGTCGAACTCGTCGTTGCGCCGCGTGATCGGGACACGCTCGGAGAGGTTGCCCGACATGATCTGGTTGGAGGTGTCGGAGATGGTATCGAGCCGCCTCAGGACGCGTCGCGCCGTGAGGACGCCCGCCACCGCGGAGAGCAGGACGATGCCGATCAGCCCCACCCCGAAACCGCGGAAGATGATGGCGGTGAAGCCGCGCCGCTCGACGATGTCGCGCCCCACGATGAGCCGCAAGCCGCTGTCGAGCAGGACCGACTGCACCAGCGCATAGCCCGGCTTCTCGCGCGGTGCCGGCGGAATATCGGAATCGGTGGACGGTGGCGGGGTGCCGAAGGGTTCCTCCCGCTCGTAATCGAAGGTGTAGACACCCTCGGTGGCGAGGACTTCGGAGGGAAAATCGGAGACATTGCCCACGAGCATGCGCCCGACATCGTCGCCGAGATAATAGATGCCCGGGCCGGGCCGGTTCGCCAGGCTCTGCACGGCGACAGCGAGCGAGCGCACACCGCGCTGCGCCTCGATCTGCTCGAGCTGGGCGACCTCGCGCTGAATATCGTGCGTCTGGCTGCGCTGGATGACGATGGAGGACTGGTAGGCGACATACGCCAGCAGCCCGGCCGCGGCCAGAACGAAGATGAGGATGAAAAGAGCGGTCAGTCGGACCGTCGTCGTCTGCAGAACACGCAGAAAGCTATTCACGGATCATGTATCCCGCACCGCGTATGGTGTGCAGAAGCTGCGTCGGCTGGCCCTTGTCGATCTTGGAGCGCAGCCGCGACATGTGCACGTCGATCACGTTGGTCTGGGGATCGAAGTGATAGTCCCAGACATTTTCCAGCAGCATGGTACGCGTCACCACCTGCCCGGAGTGTTTCATCAGGTATTCGAGAAGCCGGAACTCGCGCGGCTGCAACACGATGTCCTCGCCGTTGCGCACGACCTTGCGCGAAAGCCGGTCGAGAAGAAGGTCCCCCACCTGGTAACTGTTCTCGGCCTCCGCCGGGCTCGAGCGGCGTGCGAGAACCTCGATCCGCGCCAGCAGCTCGGTAAAGGCGTAGGGCTTGGTGAGATAGTCGTCCCCGCCGGCGCGCAGGCCCGTCACACGGTCGTCGACTTCGCCCAGCGCCGACAGGATCAGGACAGGCGTCGGGTCGCCCTCGGCCCGCAGGGATTCCACGATCGAAAGGCCGTCACGGCGCGGCAGCATACGGTCGATGATGAGCACGTCGTAGTCCATGCTCGAGGCCATGGCGTAGCCCGTCTCGCCGTCGCCGGCATGGTGCGTCACGTGGCCGGCCTCATCGAGCGCCTGCATGAGATAGGTGGCGGCCTGGCGGTCATCTTCGACAAGCAGGATCTTCATGGAGGGGAACCTAGAATATTTTATCGGGAAGTGGACACCACTTTTCCGGTTCGAGCCGAAGATCCGCGTAAGCGAAAGCACCGGCCCCGGAGAGCGGGGGAGCAATCTCCGGGACCGGCAGGACTCATCGGGGGTATGCCTTACTCGTCACCAAGAGGCAGGCCGATGAACCGGACGTTGCCGTTCCGGCTGGCCTTGATCAGCACGGTCGACCGGCCGCTGTCGCGGACACCGGAAATGGCGGACTCGAAGTCCTCGACCGAGCTGACCACCTGGTTGTCAGCCTCAAGGATCACGTCTCCCACCGAGAAGCCCTTGCTCGCTGCATTGCTCTCGGGATCGATATCCTGCACGAGCAGGCCCTCGCCCTCGGCATTCGGCACGAGCGTCAGGCCGACGCTGGAGGCAGCGGGTTCAGCCTGCTCCGGCTGCTCCGGCTCCGGCTCGGTCTGGGCCAGCGCCTCTTCGTCGAGGGTCGCGAGCGTGACGTTGAAGTCCTGCTTCTCGCCATTGCGCCACACGGTGACGGTCACTTCCTGGCCGGGTGACTTCTCCGCGATGGTGCGGGAGAGGTCGAGCGCGTCGTCGATCACCTGGCCGTCGACCTCGACGATCACGTCGCCTGAGCGAATACCGGCGTTGCCGGCCGGCGCATCGTCGGTGGGCTGTGTCACCAGGGCGCCGCGGGCGGTCGGCAGGCCGACGCTGTCGGCGATATCCTTGGTCACGTCCTGGATCGAGACGCCAAGGAAACCGCGGGTCACGTTGCCGTCATCCTTCAGATCGTCGACGATCTGCTTGACGGTTGCCGCGGGAATGGCGAAGGCAATGCCCACATTGCCGCCGTTCGGCGAGAAGATCGCGGTGTTCACGCCGACGACCTTGCCGTCGAGATTGAACGCCGGACCACCCGAGTTGCCGCGGTTGACCGCCGCGTCGATCTGCAGGAAGTCGCCGTAATTGTTGCCGGCGATGTCACGCCCGCGGGCCGAGATGATGCCGGCTGTCACCGTGCCGCCCAGGCCGAACGGATTGCCGACCGCGACGACCCATTCCCCGATGCGGGCCTCATCGTCCGAGAACTCGACATAGGGCAGATCGTTCACGTCATCGATCTTGAGCAGGGCCAGGTCGGTGCGCGGGTCCGTGCCCACGATCTCCGCCTCGTGCTCGTCACCACTGTCGAGAACCACGGTCACGTCCTCGGCGTTCTCCACGACGTGGTTGTTCGTCACGACATATCCGTCGGCGGAAATCAAAAAGCCCGACCCGGCCGCCTGGAACGGATGCTCGCGCGGCCGGTCATTGCCGTTCGGCCCGAACTGATCCCCGAACTCGTCGAAGAACCGGCGGAACGGATGGTTTTCCGGCAGATCCGGGAAATTGAAGTCGAATTCCCTGCCCCGGCCGTACCGGCGGGCATCGGACTGAACGCCTTCAACGGCGATCGAAACCACGGCCGGCTTCACCGCCTCCACCAGGTCGGCAAAGCCCGTCGGGGCGCTCGCCGTCGGCGCCGAAACTTGTGCGGTCGCATCCTGGGAGGTGAACGTCGCACCGGCGATGCTGCCAACGGCAACAACCGCCGCGAGAGCCGAGGCGCCTACCCAGCGGCGCGTCCGCGAGAGCATGGTGGTGGTCATTTGGTTTCTCTCCTTTGAACAACTGCTTCAACAGTTGCCCGCCCTTATGCCAGAGCGCACATTTCCCCGTTGTGACTCGAATATTACAAGTTGGTAATGTCGGAGGCCGAATTGCGGCGGATCAGCTTTCCGGCTGATCCGTTTCCCCGTCGCGGCGCAGGGCGTCGAGGGTCGCCCGCTCCTCCGCCGAAAGCCCGTCATCCGGCGATTCCGCCGTCTCGCGCCGGCGGCGAACGGCAAACAGGAGCGCGGCCGCGCCGATCAGGAAGATAACCGGCGCTGCGATCCACAGAACGATGGTATGCGGCGCCACGACCGGCTTGAGCAGGACATATTCCCCGTAGCGGTCGACGATGTAGTCGACAGCCTCGGCATTCGAATCGCCCGCCTCCAGCCGCTCGCGCACCAGCAGGCGCAGGTCGCGCGCCAGTTCGGCATTGCTGTCGTCGATGGACTGGTTCTGGCACACCAGGCACCGCAGCCCCTCGGAAATCTCGCGGGCGCGCTGTTCGAGCGCGGGATCGTCCAGCATCTCGTCGGGGTTCACCGCCCCGGCGGGCGCGCCCAGGCACAGAACCAGCGCGAACATGGCGATCAGCCGCTTCATTCCGCCGGCTCCGGCTCGCGCGCCGCGGCCCGGCGCGGTGCTCCGACCCGCAAGCGGCGGTCGCTGAGCGAAAGGAACCCCGCCGCTGCCATGAAAACCGGTCCCAGCCAGATCAGAAGGATGAACGGCTTGTGCCAGATGCGCACCACGCGCCCGCCATTCGGCCCCTCGTCGCCGATCGAGATGTAGAGCTGCGACACCCCGTAGGTCAGTATCGCCGCCTCCGTCGTCGGGGACTGGCTGGCGTTGTAGATCCGCCGCTCCGATATGGCTTCGCGCGTACCCCCGAACGGATCCGCGACGGAAAACACCATTTCGCGCGTCTGGTAGTTCGGCCCCGCCCGCGTGCGCATCTCGTCCAGCGTGACGTCATAGCCGGAGAGCGTCTCCGTCTCTCCGCTGCGCATCGTTGTGATGTTCTCGCTCGCCCAGGCACTGACCGCCACGATACCGATCACCGTCACCCCCAGCCCGAAATGGGCGAGCGCCGTGGAGAAGGCCGTCCGGGGCAGGCCCTTGAGCCGGCGCCAGCTCGTGCCGAGCGGAACGCGCCCGACCTTCGCCCGGTCGACGAGTTCGGCCAACGCACCGAACGCTACCCAGAATCCGATGAGGAACCCGACCGGTGCCAGGGACACGTTCGCCCCCGTCACCATGAACACCACCACTGCCGCTCCCAGCGCCAGCACCGCGGCACCGGCCAGCCGCTGCACGACCGCGACCAGGTCGCCCCGCTTCCAGGCCAGGAACGGGCCGAGCGGCAAGACCATCAGCAGCGGCACCATGAGCGCACCGAAGGTGAGATCGAAGAACGGCGCGCCGACCGAAATCCGGTTGCCGGTGAACGCGTCGAGCGCCAGCGGGTAAAGCGTGCCCACCAGCACCGCCGCCGTCGCGCTGGCAAGGAACAGATTGTTGAGGATCAGCGCCCCCTCGCGGCTGATCGGCGCGAACAGCCCGCCGGCCCGCAGTGTTCCGGCCCGCAGCGCGAACAGGACGAAGGCGCCGCCGATGAACGCCGCCAGCAGGGCGAGAATGACGAGCCCGCGCGTCGGGTCGCTCGCGAACGAATGCACCGACGTCAGTATACCCGAGCGCACCATGAAGGTGCCCAGAAGGCTGAGCGAGAAGGTGATGATGGATAAAAGGATCGTCCATATCTTCAACGCGTTGCGCTTCTCCATCACCAGCGTGGAATGCAGCAGCGCCGTCCCCGCCAGCCACGGCATGAAGCTGGCGTTTTCCACCGGGTCCCAGAACCACCAGCCGCCCCAGCCGAGTTCGTAGTACGCCCAGTAGGAGCCCATCGCGATACCGAGCGTGAGGAACGTCCAGCTCGCCAGCGTCCACGGCCGCACCCAGCGCGCCCACGACGCATCGATCCGCCCCGAGATCAGCGCCGCGACGGCGAAGGAAAAGCAGATCGAGAAACCGACATACCCGACATAGAGCAGCGGGGGGTGAATGGCGAGGCCGATATCCTGCAGGATGGGGTTGAGGTCCTGTCCCTCGAACGGCGCCGGCGTCAGCCGCGCGAACGGGTTCGAGGTGAATATCGCGAACCCCATGAACGAGGCGCCGAGCAGCCCCTGCACGGAAAGAACCAGCGTGCGCAGCTCGTCCGGCAGATTGCGCCCGAACGCGGCAACCGCGGCACCGAACAGCACCAGGATCAGGATCCACAGGAGGATCGACCCCTCGTGGTTCCCCCACACGGAGGTGAACTTGTAAAGAAGAGGCTGCTGGGAATGGGAATGCTGATAGACCAGCGCCACCGAGAAATCCGACACCACGAAGGCATACACCAGCGCCGCGAACGCCAGGGCGATCAGCACGAACTGCAGCACGGCCGCCTGCCGGACGAACCCCGCGATCCGCGCCCCGCTGCGCCAGAAGCCGAAACCGAGCACTGCCTGCCCCGCCGCAATGGCGAAGGCGAGGATGAGCGCGAAATGTCCCAGTTCCGTCGTCATTCGCTGGCCGCCGCCTCCGCCGGGCGCCATTCGCCGCGGTCCTTCAGCGTCTCGGCGACCTCCTTGGGAATGTAGTTCTCGTCGTGCTTGGCCAGGACCGTTGTCGCGGCAAACTCACCGGGCTCCGAAAGGCTCCCCTCGGCGATCACGCCCTGCCCCTCGCGAAACAGGTCCGGCAGGATACCCGTATAGGCGACCGCCGTCTCCTGCGCGCCATCGGTAATGACGAACCTGTTGAGCTCGCCTTCCTGCGTCCAGCTTCCCTGCTTGACGAGGCCGCCCACACGCACGGATTCGCCCGTGGCGACCTGCTTCTCGGTCAATTCGCTCGGTGAATAGAAGAAAACGATCTGGTCGCGAAGAGCGGTGAAGATAAGCCCCGCCGCCAGCGCCAGGACCACGCCCAGCCCGGCGATCACGCTCAAGCGCTTCTGTTTGCGTGTCATGGCCATCGATTACTCCAGCCCGGCATCGGCCGCCATCTGATCGAGCGCGGCACGGTTCTCGGCATCCGGGTACGCTTCCCTTGCCGTATCGTAGGCGGCCTGTGCCTTCTCGCGTTCACCCAGAACGAGCCGCGAGCGCACCAGCCGTGTCCATTCTTCGAGGCTTCCGCCCTCCGCGGTCAAGCGTTCCGACAGTCCCTCGACCATGCCGCGGATCATCTCCTGCCGTTCCGCATCGGACACGTCGGGCGCCGCCGGCGCTTCCGCGACACTTGGCGCATCGGCAACATCGGGCGGCTCCGGCAACGGCTCGCCCGCCATGCCGGCGCGCGCCGCCTCGACACCCCGCTCCGCCACGGCGGCCCACGGCTCGTCGCCCGTACTCAACGCCAACAGGTTCTGCCAGCGCTCCAGCGCCCTCTCGTAATGGCCCGACCGCGTCGCCTCGCCCGCGAGATAGAACCGCGAACGCACGTGCTCGGGATCGCGCGCCGCGGCGCTCTCCAGAAGCGCTAGCGGCTCGCCCTGGGCGGACCCGCCGTTCGCCATCATCAGCGCCTCGGCCAGGTCGGTCTCCGCATCCGCCGTGGGCGGCAGCAGCTCGAGCACCTTGCGATAGGCCTGCGCGGCATCGGCATAGCGCTCCATGCGCATGTATATGGGCCCCAGCACCGACCAGCCGCGCGCGTCGTCCGGATTGTCCGCCAGCTGTGCCTCGACCCGCTGCACCGCATCCTCGACATTCATGCTGGCGGCGGTCGCCGGCGGCGTGCGCCCGGCCAGCGGCGACGCCGGCATATGCGGGTTGCCGATCATCGCGTAGGTACCGAACGCCACCGCCGCGATCCCCAGGCTCACCAGGAAACCGGCGTGGTGCAACAGCTTGCCGGAGGCAGGTGCGGCGTCGGCAGCTTCCCCATGCAGGCGCATGTATTCACGCGCCAGTTCGCCCTTCGCCGCCTCGGCCTCGCCGGGGTCCATCCGCCCCGCGGCCGTGTCCGCCTCGATTTCCCCGAGTTGAGCGCTGTAGTGCGCCCGCACCGCATCGTCGGCATCGCCCGCTTGCGCGTTGACCCTGTCCCCGCGCACCGCATAAACAAGGGTAGCGAGGGCACAAAGCGTAACGATCGTGGCAAGTATCCAGAATACCATCGGCGATGTCGTGCACTGTGGAACATGGGGGCTCTCCCCCGTGTCTATAAGACGAAATTGCATCGATGTGCAGCATGGACACTCGACTGTGACCGCGCGCATTGACGCAGTCCGCCAACCGCCCGTGCTAGAGCGTGTCCAGAAAAAGTGGTCACCACTTTTTCGGTTCGGACGCGCGACAACACAAAGACTTGGGCGTGTCGGGCTGAATGCAGTTCAGCCCGACACCCTCTAGCGGAGCTGCCATGACCGAGCATTTCGATTACGCCGTCGCCGGGTCGACACCCTTCGCCGCCCTGCTCGCTGGCGCCCTCGCGCGTGATCACGGCGCCCGCGTGATCCTCGTCGGCCGCCTCATGCATGCGCTGCGCCCGCGGCGCAGCATCGACATGTCCGTCGGCCCGATTACGCGTCCGGAAACCTGGCAAATTTTGCAGAAGACGACCCCGCAAACCGTTGATTTATTGGGGAAAATAGGAGCCGGAAATTCACTCGTTCCGGCGGACCCGCTCATGCTGGCCGAAAGCCCCGACGGCGCGCAGGCCCTCGCCCATCTCAAGGGCGTGGCGCAGGAATACGGCGCCGTCATCGAGCGCCAGCCCGCCCCGGAGGGCTTCACCGACGCCTATCGCTTCCGCGATGCGCTCACCACCGATCAGCGCGCCCTGACCCTTGCCCTTGATCCATGGCTGCAGGATTCCGGCATCACGATTCTCGATCCCGACGCCGTAACGCTCTCGCGCCCCCGTTCCGCTCCCGTCGGGGTCGCCCACAACGGCCAGCGCCACACGGCCGACCGGCTGATTCTCGCCGACGACACGGCAATTGCGGCGTTCGGCAACGCGAAGATGATCGCGGCCAACCTGCAGGCGCGGCGGGCAGCGAGCCTCATCTTCGGCCCGGCCGTCCATCTGCCCGCACCGCTTGTCCACACCGTCGACACCGGCCTGACGGTGCACCGCCAGCCAACGGGCGCCCTGGACTGTACCGGCTACGGTCCCGCCCCCGCCGTCGGCAGTCAGGCCTGCATGCATATCGGCCGCGACGCCGTGCTCGACCTCGCCGGGCACACCGGCTTCACCAGCTATGCGGCCTTTGATGGCGGCCCGGTCATCGGCCGCGCCCGTTCGGGCGTCGCGATCCACATCGCCGGTCTCGGGCCGACGGCCCTGTTCCAGCTCCCCGCGATCGCCCGATTCCTCGCCGGAACGGCGACCGGGGACGAGACCGCCTATTTCACCGCCCGCGCCCCGCGCGGCAAGGCCACGGCGGGCCCGGTCGCCGAATTCGCACCACGGACCGGGGCGGAGACCGCCGCATGAGCCCATCGCCCAACCGCCTGTCGCCGCCGGAGACGAGCGCCTTCGCCGGCCATCGGATCGACCGCTCCCGCCCGCTCACCTTCCGGCTGAACGGGCGCGAAATCGGCGGCTATCGCGGCGATACGGTCCTCTCCGCCCTGCGCGCGGCAGGCATCGACCGCATCGGCACCGTCGACGGCATCCCGCTTGCCCTCGATGCCCGCCTCGGTCTCGCCGTCCGGCGCGCCAGTGCTGCTGAAAACCCGGCCCACGCCCTGCCGGTCGACCGCACGCCCGCGGGCGATGGCATGGAATTCACCACCTTCGGCGCGAAGGCCAGGCGGCGCCCGTTCGGCTGGTTCCAGAGGATGGCGGGCGGCGCCAATCCCTCGCTCGATCTCGACTGCGATGCCGGTTCCCCCGTGCCCGCACCGCTCACCGCTCTCGAGCCCAGGCGGCGCGACGCACCCGATGTCGTGGTCGTCGGAGGCGGCATTGCCGGCCTGTCGGCAGCCGCCCGCACCATCGAGTTCGGCATGAGCGTCCTCCTCGTCGAGCGCCGCCCCTGGCTTGGCGGAGACGCGATTCTGTTCGGCCAGACCGCCGGCGAGGAAAACCCCGCGGACACGATCGCCCGCCTCACGAAAACCCTTGAGGAGGCACCCGGCGCAACCGTCATGACCCATGCCGAGGCCCTCTCCCTGGCCGGCGGCGAACTCCTCGTCCACCAGGTCGACATCGAGAGCGAGTGGCCTACGCCGCGCCTTCTCGCGTTCACACCCTCGCGCATCGTCATCGCCACGGGTACGACGAGCCGCCTGCCCCTGTTCCCCGGCAACCGCCTCCCCGGCGTCATGGATCTCGCCGAAAGCTGGCACCTCGCCACCGCTTATGGCGTCTGGCCCGGCAGCCCCACGATGATCAGCACGACGACCAATGCCGGCTACCGTCTCGCACTTCTGGCACACGATGCCGGCGCACCGGTCGACCGTCTCGTGGACACCCGCCTCGCCCCGCAGTCGCGCTTCGCCGAATTCGCCAAGGCCTACGGGGTGAAATCGAGTTCCGGCCTGCGCGTGCACAGCGCCGTGCACAACGACCGGGCCGACCTGCTGACCATCAAGACCGAATTGTCATGGGAAGGCGGAACCGGGGACTTTGCCCCGCACACGGCGAAGAGCCTGATCGTCACCGGCGGCTGGATGCCCCGGCTGTCCCTTTGGCAACAGGCCGGCGGCAAGGTACGCGCCGGCGCCCACGGCGATATCGAGGCCGGCGAAGCGCCGGAGGGTGTCGCCGTTGCGGGAAGCTGCGCAGGTTACCTTGCCAACTCCGCCGTCGGCCAGAGCGGCGCCGTTGCCGTCGATACGCTGCTCGGCCGCAGTGCCAGGGCACCGGCGGATTCGGTCATCGACCCGGATTTCGAGAGCCCCGACGACCCTCTCCCCGTCAGCAGCGGCGCGCGTGAGCGGATGCCGGCACGCGCCTATCTCGCCACCGGCGGCACGCTTGTCACCGTGCCGCCTGCCGCATCGGGTAAACGCAAGCGCTTCCGTCCCGCCGCGCGGCGCGGGCCGCCCCCTCACGAGAGCGCCACCCGCGCCCTGTCGCTCGCCGACATCGCAGCGCTGACAGCACTGGGCACGATCCCGCCCGAAGAGTTTGCCGCCACGGCCGCCGAGCGCGCCATTACACCGCAGAAATTCGCCATGCCCGTGGAAGCCGAAGCCCGGCCACGCGGCCCGCAGGCCGTTTCGCGCGAGATGCCGTCCTACCTCGAGGGCCGCTTCGGCCCCGGTGCCCGCCTGATGGACCTGACGGCCGCGCACGGCACCCGCTTCGAGGTCGGCAATCTCGTCTTCGCGAATTCAGACTCCCGCGATCCCGCAAATGCATTGGGTGTCGTCGTGCGCAGCGACGAATCGGGCATGACGGTGCTGGTTCGCGCCGAAAGCGCCATGCCGGGCCACTTCGTATCGGTCATGGGCCCGCGCGGGCACACCGAAGCCCACCTGGCGGAACAACCGGGAACCGGGAGCTAAGCGGTACTCTGCAACCGCCGGTCCACGCCGTCCTTAGCGCGGCGCAGGATCTCGGCGTACTCGCGATTGAACCGGATTTCAGCCATCTTGATGCCGGTCTCCAGCCGCTGCGCGGTATTGTCGTCGCCCGGATTCTGCTTGTACGCCTCCAGGTTGCGCGTCAGCAGAACTTCGAGGTTCTGCCCCGTCTCGCTCCAGATCGTGTCGAACAGCGCATTGAGCGCCAGCGAATCCCGCGCGTCGCGCACCGTCGCCAACAGGTAGACCCCGTTCAGCGCCGCCAGCAGCCGGTCGGCGTCGACCCGGTCCGTCCCCTCGCGCGGCCGCCTGAGCGACTGGCTCACATCGGCGCTCACCTCGCGCAGGCGCGGCTCGATGGCCTGCGCCATCTGCTTGGTGATCTCCGCCGTGATATGCGACCAGCGCGAACCGCGCTCGAGTTCGATGTAGCCGGTCACCGCCCGCACCAGCCGGTGGAACCGCGCAACGGCCTTGCAGATGAGGTCCGCGTCCACGAATACGCCCTGCTGTCCGTTGAGCCGCGACAACTGGTTCTGGGCGTGCGCCAGCAGCGCATCGATCAGCGCCCCCATGCCGGACCGGCGTATTGCCGCCTCCGACGCACCGCCCGCACCCGGAATGATCGCGGAGACCAGCCGGCTCGGATTGCCCGCCTGCCCCACCATGGCGTGCATCAGCAGCGCCGCGACGCCCGGGTCCCTGAGGGGCATCGAGTTGATGGCCGTCCCCAGCGCCGTTTCGTCCTGCAGGCTGTTGCTGGCCCGGCCGAAAGAGGTGGCCTTGGCGAACAGCGTGCGGCAGCGGAACGCGTTGACGATCACCGGCAGCCGCTCGCGCACCTCGTCGCCGCCGAGCTGCGAACGCAGCCGCCTGTCGGCCTCGGCGGAGGTCTCCGCCTCGGCAATGTCCCTGCGAATCCGCACGAGCGCGTCCGGCAACGCCGCATCGATCGCCTCCTCGACGGAGGTGTCGGTCGTCACCGCGACCTCGATATCGCTCTTGAGATCGGGCGCGACATCCCGCGTCAGCCACGCCCATACCGTGCGCATGTGCTTGCGGCTGAGCGACCCCTCGAACGCGAACGGCGTCGGATCGTCCACGAGAACCGGCTCGAATGCGTCGAGGAAACTGGCTTCGGCGACCCCGATCGATCCCGAGGCGGGCTTGGACTGGTCTTTGGCAGGCGCTGACATGGACACCGCAACATGGCTGACTGGCTGGACGGCGCGCCCACGCGCGCACTTCAGCCTCGAACCCTAGCGGTGCTTCGTAAACAAAGCGCTTTCTTCGAGCGAAAACTTGCGACGAGTGGCCAGGTTCTTGAGTGGTCGCGTATTCGCTGGCGCGGACCTTCGGTTCGAACCGCAAAA
>CAZNHG010000032.1:13839-18378 GCA_964572555.1 uncultured Devosiaceae bacterium
TTCGAACCGCAAAAGTGGTGTCCACTTTTGCTGAAAACGCTTTAGGGACTGGCCCCTACGATGCCGTACTCGCGACGGTCCACGTCCCGTTCGCCTCGCGGCAGGCCGTGCCCTCGCTCTCGTAGGTCTGGCCATCCACCGTTACCCGGTGCGTGTAGTCGCGGCAGTCGCGGCTGTTCACCCGCACATACGGGCCGACGGTGACCTCGCCCGAGGCGCCCGTGTCGCCCGACCACGAGCGCGGTGCGCCGGGCCGGCCATACTGCAACGCATAGAACTGCGCGCTCGAGGCCTCGGTCTTCTCCTTGGCGCTCAGCTTCGCGACGGTCGATGAATCGACGAACGTCGAGATGTTCGCCCCCGACGCCGCGGCCGCCTGGCTTCCCGACGTACTCGCAACCGCCTGCTGATCCTGCGTCTGCATCGGGCTTTGCAACCCGGATTGCTGCTGCGTGCTCGCGGAACTCCGCTGCGGTCCGAAATTGGGCTCGGGCATGCCGTTCTGCAGGCGTGCGCACCCGCTCAACACCAGAGCCGCAACGATCGCGAATGCAAAATGCCTTGTTTTCATAGCCTTCTCTTGGTTTGCGCGGCCCCGGCTTGATGTGAAGCCAATGCGGCCAAATTGAGGTCGGAGCGCCGGGCGAAAAAGTGGAATCCGGCTTCTCGCTTAACCGGCGCGACCACTAAGAATCTGGATCGCCCGGCGCTAGCCCCGCCCCGAGCGTGCCGCGGGCAGCTCCAGTCGCGCCTTCAAGCCTCCCATATCCGAGCGCTCGAGATTCACCGAGCCACCATAGACATCGACCAGTTCCTTGACGATGTCGAGCCCCAGCCCGCTTCCCGGCGTTTTTTCGTCCAGCCGCACCCCGCGCCGCAGCACTTCGACGGACTCCGCGTCCGACAGGCCCGGCCCGTCATCCTCGATCGTGACGCGAATCGTCCGGCCGTCCCCGGCCGTGCCGTGCTCCAGGGTCACGCGAACGTCCGACGCCGCCCATTTGCACGCATTGTCCAGCAGGTTCCCCGCGATCTCCTCGAGATCGTTCTCCTCGCCGCGGAACCAGGCATCCTTGCCGTTCGTCGCGTCGAGCGTCACCGTGCGCTCGTGATGCAGCTTGCCCATCACGCGCACCAGCCGTTCGAGGATCGCCGTTGCGTCGCACTTGCGCCCCACCACCGCGGTGCGCGCCGACAGCTGCGCCCGGTCGAGATAGGTCGACATCAGGTTCGCCATCTTGTCGGCTTCCGATGTCACCACATCGGCCAGTGGCGAGGTGCTGCTCGACGCCTCGTTGCGCAGCACCGCCAGCGGCGTTTTCAACCCGTGCGCGAGGTTGCCCACCTGGCTGCGTGCCCGCTCGATGATCTGGGCGTTCGAGCGCAACAGCTCGTTGACCTCGTCGGCCAGCGGCGCGATTTCGCGCGGAAACGTCCCTTCCACGCGTTCGGATTCGCCCTCGCGCACCTGCTCCACCGCACGGCTCAACCGCCCGATCGGCCGCAATGCGAAGCGCCCCACCAGGCCGCTCATCACGGCCAGCATCGCCCCCACCGCTCCCAGAACGATCAGCGTCTGGCCGCGAAAATCCGCCACCAGCTCGTAGATCTCGTCGAGATTGCCCGTCACCGTGATGTGCAGCGTCCTGTCGTCGACGGTCACGCGCCGCTCGATCATCCGGATCCGCGTGCCGAACCCGTCCTCGCGAATGTCGGTACGTACGTTGTCCGAGCCGAAGGCGCCCTGTACCTGGGGCAGGATGGTGCCGATCAGCGACGGCGAAAAACTCGTCGCCTCCCCGTCCGCGTTCCGGATTTCCCAGTACCAGCCGGATGCCGGCCGCGAGAATCGCGGGTCGGCCACGCTCGAGGCGGGAAACTCCTCCGAACCGTCCTCGGACAGCGCCACGCCGATCAGCGTTTCGAGATGGAATTCGAGCGTTTCCTGAAGGGAATTGTCGAGGGCCCGGCGATAGAGGTCGGTCAGCAGGAACGCCGTCAGCGCCAGCGCCACGACGAGCCAGCACACCGAGTACCAGAAAAGTCTCAGCGCGATTGAGCCGCGGGCCATCAGTCTTCGGCGATCTGATAGCCCAGCCCGCGCACCGTCTGGATGCATTCATCGGGCAGCTTCTTGCGCAGGCGCCCGACGAAAACCTCTATCGTGTTGGAATCGCGATCGAAATCCTGATCGTAAAGGTGCTCCGTCAGCTCGGTGCGCGAGATGACTTCGCCCTTGTGATGCATGAGATAGGACAACAGGCGGAATTCGTGCGAGGTCAGCTTGATCGCCTTGCCCTCGACGGTCACCTTGCCGCCCCGCACGTCGAGCCGGACCGATCCGGCGGTGATTTCGTTGGAGGCATGCCCGGCCGCACGGCGCATCAGCGCGCGCAGGCGCGCCAGGATTTCCTCCATGTGGAAGGGCTTGGCGACATAGTCGTCCGCGCCCGCGTCGATTCCCTGCACCTTGTCGCTCCAGCGGTCGCGTGCCGTGAGCAGCAGGACCGGCACGGTATGCCCCATGCGCCGCCACTCCTCGAGAACGCTCAGCCCGTCCATCTGCGGCAGGCCGATATCGAGCACGACCGCGTCGTATGGCTCGGTATCCCCCAGAAAATGCCCCTCCTCGCCATCGAAGGCGACGTCGACGACATAGCCCGCCTCCGTCAGGGCATCCTTGATCTGGCGATTGAGATTCTCATCGTCTTCAACGACCAATACGCGCATGGCTCCCCTCGCGTCCTCGCGCCGGCTGACCGGGCTGTCTGGAGCGTTTTCAGAACAAGTGGATACCACTTGTTCGGTTCGAACCGAAGGTCCGCGCAAGTGAAAACGCGACCACCTAAGAACTTAGAGCTTCCGTTCTGATTCAATCGGAACGGAAAATACTCTAGCTTGCAGGCACGACCAAGTTGCGGGCGCTCCCGCCCTGATTCACCGGAATCGTGTACTGCAGGCTACCACCCTGTTCGCAAACCTTGATAGAACCCACGACATCGTTGCGGGTCAATCCGTTACGCGCCAGAACGTCCTCGAGCGGCGCGATGCGCCCGGAACTGACGGCCTGCTGGATTTCCGAGCCGGAAAGGCAGGCGCTTTGGGCATAGGCGGGCGCACCGCCCGCGAGGGGCAGCACGACGGCGAACAGGGCGAGTATGGTGAGGGGCTTTTTCATGCCCGGCAAGATAGCCGCGGGACCCTGAACCGTAAATGAACGAATACGGCCGGCTCCCGCGGCGATCCCTCAGAGCCCAACCGAGAATTCGGAGGTTGAGGACCAACGAGGGATTTTTGTTCCTGATAAGCGGGCAGGATGCGTCCGATATCAGGGAATATTGGCAAATCCTGCCCGCTTATCAGGGGCGAAAAGAACCGTTGGACCGACCCGTCCGGATTTTCGGGTGGGCTCTTAAGCGTTGCCGATATCGGTCTTCACGCCCTTGCGCAGAAAGACGATCGCCAGCCCCTCGACGATCAGCTGCCCCGCCGACTGCGTGTCGAACCCCGGCACATCGACGCCGAACACCTGCCCCACACCGGCCAGCAGCATCAGCACACCCGCGATATACGTCTTGTAGCCCGAAAGAATATCCATCAAAGATCTCCCTTTTTGTGAAATGGATTGGGTCTCGGCGCCCGCCAGCTCCAGGGCGGCGCGCTCGACGCTTTCGACACGGCGCGTCCAGCCGCGTCCGAAAACGGCAAAAGTCCTCAGACGTTCGAGAAAGCCCAGGCGGCGCGCGCAGATCGCGGCGATCAGCGCCCCCGCCCCCGCATCCTCCACGCGCGCCCGCAGCGCCCCGAGCGTGATCGGCCCCACCGCCCCGTCGGCACGCACCTTCAGCTCGCGCTGCAATGCCTTGATCGCCCGCGCCGGCCCGCTGTTCACCGCGAAGTCGAACAGCGCCAGGTCCACGCCGGCGGGCAGCTTGTTCCCGGCGACCGGCGCCCAGTACAGCGCCTTGTAGATCGCCGCCGCCTCACGCCGCTTGAGCGCCTTCACCACGCCCTTGGACAGCGCCCACCACGGCGACACACCCCGCCACCGCGCCAGCGTCTTGCGCGTGATCCCCATATTCGTCGCCCCGCCCGGATCCGCCCGATGATCGGCAAACCCGCCCTCGTGCGCAAAGATCCGCTCGAGACAGAAGGAAAGATTGGCCCGCGCCATGAAACACCTCGCAAAGAAAAACCCGCCCTCGAAAGGACGGGTTGAAAAAATTGAGCCTGAAACGCCAACCCCAGGCACGGTCTTCTCCCTCGGGCTTGACCCGAGGAAGATGCCGTGGGGAGAGGGTGTGCCGGAACATGATCTCACGTATTGCCGCAAGCGAAGGCCCCCTCAGCCGAGCGGCGGCGCCGGGTGCAGCGAGCGGTCCGCCAGGATCACCGCCTCGTCCCCGGCCCGCCCGGCCACGACGATCCCGCAGGCGTCGGCCCGCGCCGTCCCCGAAACCGGCGGATCCACCGCCACCACGACCCGCTCCAGCTCCGGCGCACGGGCAATCCGCGCCCTCTCCAGCGCCTCGCGCTGCC
>CAZNHG010000033.1:0-18302 GCA_964572555.1 uncultured Devosiaceae bacterium
GTCCCGGGCCGGGAACGTTGGAGCTTCCGTTCTGATTGAATCAGAACGGAAGCTCCAAGTTATCGAGTGGTCGCGTATTCGCTGGCGCGGACCTTCGGTTCGAACCGGACAAGCGGTACCCACTTGTCCTGAAAACGCTCTAGTTGCTCCAGGTCGTGTACCCCAGGTTCATCGTCGTTCCGGTGAAGTCGTTCACGCGGAACGAGGAGATACGGTTCTGGTTCGTTCGCACGCAGACATAGGTGCCGACCGGAATTTCGTCGAGCGGGACGCGGGCGGAGGAGTAGCTCGCTGCCGCACAGCCGGAATAACCACGGTTGGAGCCGTCGCCGACCGCGATGCCGGCGCCGTTGCGCGGCGTGATGTACTTCTCGGTAGCGGTCTCCGCCTCGTACCAGATATCCGCGCCGGAGCTGGTCACGTTGCCGTTGTCGAGATCGGCCAGATAGGTCTGCTGCAGGTCGATCGGGCCGGTCGAGTAGGTGCTCGGCGGTCCGGACGCGCCATCGTCGCCGTCATCGCCGCCACCCGAGGACGGGCTGCCGCCCTCGAAGACGACAAGCGACGAGGCCTGGTCGCGAATGCCGGCAGGCAGGCTGCCATCGCTCTCGTCGACGACGCCGCAGGAGCCGGACAGGTTGGTGTTCGTGCAAAGCTGGACACGCACGTCACCCTGGATGCGCAGCGAGGCGATGTTGTTGTCGAACGTGCTGTCGAGCGTGTTGAGCACGGCAGGACCCCGGCAAAGTTCGGCACCGGAAAAGCCGCCGGCGGTGTAGAAGCAGGCGCCTGCATCGGGCGTGTCCGAACCGTCGTCGCCGGAGCCGTCATCTCCGCCGGAACCGCCGCCGGACGATCCGCCGCCGCAGTTGATATCGATGTCGGGGCCGTCGCTGCCGATGGAGACGCCGAAGTCGCATTCGGTGCCGGAGGAGCCGCCCGAGCTGCCGCCGGACGCGCCTCCGCGCACCTCCGCGAGATAGTTGGAGCTGACCCAGCCGTCAGGGCCGGCATGGTCGATCCGACACCAGCCGTTCGACACGCACTCGGTGACCTCGACCCGCTCGTTCGGCCGGAGCACGGAGACGACGTTGTAGTTGATGCCCGGACCGGAGCGGACGTTGAGCGCGACCGTGGAGCGGGCAGGCTCCGCCATGGCCGCAGTGCTGGCGGCCACAAGGCCCAGCGCCGCGAGGCCGGCGAGAATGATTTTGCCAGTATACGTCATTTGGTTCCCTCAGCTTGCATGCGCCGGATCGTGTCTCCGGCATCTCCCCCCGAGCCAAACACCCGGTTCCTGAACGGCCTGTGAACAGTTCGTTGTTCCCGGGTCCGCACGGCGCGCGGGCGCATCCGGGGACCCCGTTTCACTTTGAAGCGTCGGCGCCGGGGCCGCAAGGCCTGCGCGCGGGGCCGTCAAATCCGCGCGGCACGGGAATTTTTCGCCGCTGGCCGCGTTGGTTATCGGGATTCATTGTTTTCATGCAGCGCAGGAAAGCGGCCGGCCGCGCATGCCCCCGGCAAAGGCATGCGGCCGTTTGCGCGTGGATTTCCGGCAGGGGACGTACGATTGCGGACCATGCGCCGCAGTTGACCGGCGGTTTTCTGGAGGGTCTTATTGTGGCATGCCAATCGCAGGCCGAAAGGCGCGAGGAAGTTGTGTAGTGCGTAGGATGTGGATGATTTCCGTCAGATCGGTCGGTGCTGCCGTGGTTGCCATGGGGGCGCTGGGGGCAGTCACGTGCGCGAGTGCTGCACGGCTGGATGTCCCCGTCGCCCCTTTGCTGGTTGCCCAGGGCGGCGATGCGGCGCAGCAGTCCGCGTCAGGGGAGGGCGAGGCCGAGACACCCCAGATCGGTCTCACCGTGCCGGAAACGACCACCATCGGCAACGAACTCACCGTCGAGTGGAGCGGTCCGGGTACGTATGGCGACGAAATCCAGCTGTTCGACTCCGAGGAGGGCGAGAACGGGAGCGTGTTCTCGTTCGAGCGCATTACCGAGGATAATGGCGGTACCAGCGTCACGCTGACCGTTCCGGCCAAGCCCGGAACCTACCAGGTGCGCTATGTCGACGGGAAGACCGGCACGGTGATGTCGGCGGCGCCGCTGAAGGTGGAGTTGATCGAGGTGCTGCTCGAAGCACCACAGACGATCACCGCGGGCGAGACGTTCGAGGTGCACTGGACGGGGCCGGGCGCTGCACGCGACCGCGTGGAGCTGTTCGATCCCTCCGACAACGATGCGGGACACGTCATCGATTCCCGGCGCGTCGTCGAGGGCAATTTCGGGGCGCGGACGGTGGAGCTGACCGCGCCGGAGGAGCCGGGCACCTACAGCCTGCGCTATGTGAGCATCGACAGCGATATCGTGCTGCACGAGATGTCGATCGAGGTTGCCGCGGCCGCCGAGACGGACACCGAAGAAGGAGAGAACTGATGGCCGCAACGCCCCAGCAGGCGGAGCTGGGCATTCCCGCCCCCGATTTCACGCTGCCGGCGACGGACGGCAGGACATACGGTTTCGCGGATATCGCCGGAAAGAACGGCACGGTGATCGTGTTCATCTGCAACCACTGCCCCTACGTGAAGGCGGTGGCCGACCGCATGGCCGAGGATGCCCGCACGCTGGCGCAGGAGGAAATCGGGTTCGCGGCGATCTGTGCGAACGACCCGGTGGCCTATCCGCAGGACTCGTTCGAGAACATGCAGGCCTTTGCAGAGCGGCACGGCTTCGATTTTCCCTATCTGCAGGACGAGACCCAGGAGGTCGCGCGGGCCTATGACGCCGTTTGCACGCCGGATTTCTTCGGCGTGAGTGCCGACGGCCTGATCCAGTATCGCGGCCGGCTGGACGAGGGCCGGACCGATCCACCGCCCGAAGGCGCGCGCCGGGAACTGGTGGAGGCGATGCGCCATATCGCGGAAACCGGGCAGGCGCCGTCCGGGCAGATTCCCTCGGTCGGCTGCTCGATCAAGTGGCGCGCCGCTAGTTGAACCAGATCGCCGTGCCGAGAAACCCGAGGGGGCCGAAGGCGCGGGTTGAGCGGTTGAACGCTTCGGCGTCCATGACCTCGCCTTCCTCGAGATAGGGCAGGGCGCCGGCACCGGTCAGCAGGCTGACGAGGTCGAAGTTCTCCTCGCTTTCGAACAGGCTCTCGAGATTGATCCCCCGCTCGGGAAAGCGCCAGTGCGGGACGAGCAGGTCACCCTCGAGCAGGGCCTTGAACGTGGCGAGGGTCTGCCGCCAGGCGGCGACCTGTTCGCCGGTCACCTCCACGCCGGCAAGGGGGTTGATCCCGGCCTGATGCGGGCCGGGGAGCCATTCGCCTTCGTCGTCCGTCTCCGCCTCGATGGCCTGCCAGCTCAATTCGCTCAGCCGGATCATTTCGAGCAGCCGCTCGCGGGCGCGCTTACGCAGGCCGGCGTCGACGACTTCGAGATCCATGCGGTGGACGAGGTTTATCACGTCGGCAACTTGCCACATTTCCCGGGCCATGCGGCCGGCCTGCATGCCCTGGCGGGACGTGGCGCGCGGCACCATGTGTTCGGCGGAGGGCGCTGCGCCGGGGAAGAACATGGTGAAGCTTTCCTCGAACATCAGGGAGAAGTCGTGGGCGAGCAGGAAGTCGATGTTGCCGGCGATGACGTTGGAATAGCCCTGCAGCCAGTAGGCGTCGGCGCGGTCGAAGTGGAAGGTCATGGCCTGTTCGGGTTCGTCCCGGCGCGGGCGCATGGCTGCCATCAGAAGCGGCCCGGCGGGATATTGCGATGCGAAAACCTCGGGGCCGAACGGGTTGAGCGTCATCCTGTCGAGGTCGACGGTCAGGGTGACCCCAGCGTCGGGCGGCACTCGGGAAAGCGTTGTGGCGGCGCCGTCCAGCCCGTCGCGGAAGCGGGCAAGGATGCCGCGGAAGGTTTCGTAGTCGATGGGCTCGACGGGAAAGTCCGCGGGCCGCTCCAGGGGCGGAATGGCGTTGAGGACCGGAAGCATGTCGGGAACGGGCGAGGTGACGCCGTGGCGGTTCAGGTCGCCGGCAAGGGTTTCTACGGCGGTAAAGAACTCGATAGCGCCAAGGGCGTAGGTGGCATCGGCGGAATCGATATCGGCGAGTTCCGCGCGGGCGGTTTCGCGCTCGTTAGCCGAGGTTGCATAGAAATACTGTTCGGCCAGTTCCTGCGGGGTGGCGGCCCAGGCTGGCGCCGACGTCAGCGCGGCCGCGGCGAGAAGGAGGGTGGCGAGGGGTCTGAAAGGCATTGGCTGCAATCCGCTCAAAATACTGATCGTGCCAAGAGCGCCCGCAATTGCGGCAGCGATGTGGCCTATTCCTCGGGAATCTTCCGCTTTTCTCCGTCCTCGCCGAGCGCGACATAGACGAAGGTGCCCTCGGTGACCTTTTCGCGTTCGTCGATGCGGTTGCGGCGGGCCCAGGCCTCGATCTTGATGCTGATCGAGGTGGTGCCGACGCGCGAGACCGTGGTGTAGACGCACAGGATATCGCCGACCTTGACCGGGGAGATGAAGGTCATCGAGTCGACGGCGACGGTGACAACGCGGCCGCCGACGCGTTCGACGGCGGCAATGGCGCCGGCGATGTCCATCTGGCTCATCACCCAGCCGCCGAAAATATCGCCCGCCGGGTTGGTGTCGGCGGGCATGGCGAGGGTGCGGATGGTCAGGCCACCCTGCGGTTCGTTGGTTTCGGTCATTCAGCGGCTACCTGTGAGTCGTCATCATCGTCGTCGAAGGGGAGCCTGGGCGTATCCGCGCCTGTGGCGGGCCAGCGGCCGGTATATTCCTCCCAGTGCCGGCGGCACAGCGAGACATAGACGTCCTTGCCGATGGCGACCTGGTCGCCCTTGGTGAGGACGTTGCCGTGCTCGTCCATGCGCACGACCATGGTGGCCTTGGCGCCGCATTCGCAGATGGTGCGTACTTCGCGCAGCACGTCGGCGATGGCGAGCAATTCCCTGGAACCGGGGAACAAATTGCCCTGGAAATCGGTGCGCAGGCCGTAGGACATGACCGGAATGCCCAGCCGGTCGGCGACGCGGGCGAGCTGCCAGACCTGCTCGGCAGTGAGGAACTGCGCCTCGTCCACGAAGACGCAGTGGAGCGGGCCGGCGTGGCTGCGCGCAGCGACCTGCTCGAACAGGTCGTCCTCGGGCGTGTAGAGCTCGGCCGGGGCCGTGACGCCGATGCGCGAGGAGATGGAGTTGTCGTCCATCTCGGCATAGAGCGCGGAGGTATACAAAAGCGTCTGCATGCCGCGCTCGCGATAGTTGTGCGAGGCCTGCAGGAGGATGGTCGATTTGCCCGCATTCATTGCGGCATAGGAAAAATAGAGCTTGGCCATGCCCAGCGAATCCGGTCTCCACTCGCCGCGCACCGTAGGCCGCCGGCGCGGGCAGGTGAAGTCTTCCGGCGCAACATTCACAGCCAAGGGCGCCGGCGCGGTTATTCGGCGTCGGGCGTCGCGGGCGTCCGGCGGAAGACGACCATGTTGGCGGTGAGGATCTGCAGGACCTCGCCGTGCTGGTTGCGCGTTTCGCTGCGTACGGTCACGCGGCCGCGGTCGGGGCGGGAGCGCGACGGGGTGACGTCGAGGATTTCGCTGAACACCTTCAGGATGTCGCCCGGCCGGGTCGGGCGCGGCCACGAGATTTCGCCGCCTGCACCGATCAGGCCGCCCGCGAAGGGCACACCGGATTCCACCATCAGGCGCATGGTGATCGAGGCGGTGTGCCAGCCGCTCGCGGCGAGGCCGCCGAACAGGGTCCCGCTTGCCGCCGACTCGTCGAGGTGGAAGGGTTGCGGGTCGAAATCGCCGGCGAAACGCTTGATCTGCTCGGCGTCGAGCGCATGCGTGGCGCTTTCGAAGGTCTGGCCGACCTCGAGGTCCTCGAAATACAGGCGTTCCACCATGTGTGGCCTCGCGGGGCTGATTGCGCGGGTGCCGTGGCCGGGACGGCTTTATTCGACCCTTGTAACCATCGGTGTGCATCCGGGCAAAAAAAATGGCCGCCAGACGGGGCGACCAAGGGTGACCGACTTGGGGAATCGGCACCTGATGCAGGGACGCGGTTGGGGCAACGTCCCTGCGCGCGAACCTGTGGGGGCAGGCTCGGGCGGTACGGACTGATTGGGGGCAGTCCGGAGCAAGGTCGAAGCTAGTGGTGATTTGTGACAGCGCGATAACAGGCCGATGGCAAAAAGCCGATCAATCACGTGTTTTTTCGTGTCAAACCTGCGGCGTATTGTGTGTGCATCCTGCAACGTCGGAACGAGCGCGCGGCGGGTTGCGTTCAGCCGGTGTTCAGGCCGATTCTGGCAACAAGCACAGCGTTTGAAACCGGCGCCGGAGGGCGCGTGCGGAGTGATCCCGATGAAATGTGCGAAATGGCTGTTGAGCTGCCTCGTGGTTCTTGGGCTGGGCGCGGTCCCGGCAGTGGCGGCGACGTTCGATCCGACCGGTATCTGGGAGGCGACGGACGGCGAAAGCCGCTATGACGTGGCGCTGTGCGGCGACGGCACGCAGCTGTGCGCCAAGCTGATCTGGATCAAGCCGTCCGAGATCAGCGACCGCAACAGGAAGTATATCGACACCTTCGTGCTGCGCGGGGCCGAGCGGGTAAGCGAGCGCGAATGGCGCGGCAATATCGAGCTTTACGGCCACAGCGTGAACGGCAGCGTGACCCGGCTCGGCGAGGACGTCATGCAGGTGCGCGGCTGCGCCTTGCTAGTGGTGTGCGAGCGGCACGTGATCACCCGCATCTCCGGCGAGTCCGAGATCGCCGGGCGGTAGGGTGTCGACGAACCCTGTCAGCCGATCTCGGCGTCGAGGGCGGTGATCAGCCGCTCGATGTCTTCGGGCGTCGTGTAGTGCACGAAGGACAGGCGCAGCACGCCGTGCTCGGGGTCGATTCCCAATGCTTCCAGCAGACGCCAGGCATAGAAGTGCCCGCCGCCGGCCATGACGCCGTGGGCGGCGAGGCGCCGGGCAACGTCCAGCCCCGGCTCGTCGAGGGCGACCGACAGGGTCGGCGCGCGGTTTTCCTCCGTTTGCGGGCCGATCAGGCGTGCGCGGTTGCTGGTGGTCAGCCAGTCGAGGAGCGGAGTCATCAACGCCGTCTCCTGCGCGCGCATGGCCGCGTGTGCGGCGCGGAACGGGTCTTCGCCGTCGGCCGTGCCCGCGATCCGGGCAACGTCCTCCAGATAATCGGCAAGGCCGGCCGCCGCAGCGATCTGGGCGTGGTCGGGACCGGCCGGCGTCAGCCGATAGCGCAGCTTGCCGGCGTTGAAGAAGTGCCCCTGATGCGGCAGCGCCTCGGCGAGCTCGGGGCGGATGGCGAAGATGCCCTGGTGCGGCCCGTAGGTCTTGTAGGCCGAGAACAGGTAGATGTCCGCGCCCATGGCGCCGACGTCCGGCAGGCCGTGCGGGGCGTAGGAGACGCCGTCGACAACCGCGATCGCGCCCGCTGCGCGGATTTTCGCGCAGATATCGGCGGCCGGATTGATCTCGCCCACGATGTTCGAGCAGTGCGGAAAAGCGACGAGCCTGACGGTTTCGTCGAGCAGGCCGTCGAGATCGGCGGGGTCGAGGTGGCCGGTCCCGGGGTCAACCTGCCATTCCCGGACGGTGATGCCGTGCCCGGCCAGCTTGCGCCACGCGCCCGTGTTGGCCTCGTGGTCCTGATTGGTGACGATCACCGTGTCGCCGGGCTCAAGATAGCCGGCGAAGGCATGGCCCAGCACGTAGGTGTTGGCCGAGGTGGACGGGCCGAACTGGATCCAGCCGGTTTCGACGTTCAGCGCGGCCGCCATGCGCTCATGGGCTTCGTCCATCGCGGCGCCTGCGGCCCTCGAGGCCGGGAAGGCGCCGTAGGGCTGGACCTTGGTCTGCGTGTAGTAGGCCGATAGCCGGTCGAGGACGTGGCGGCAGGTGTAGGAGCCGCCGGCATTCTCGAAAAAGCTCTGGCCCTGCAGGGAGGGCTCGGAGAAGGCGGGAAACCGGCTGCGGATTTTTACGGGGTCGAGAGGCAGGGACATGGGCCGAAGGGATAGCCGGTGTCGCCGCTTGCGGCAAGCGGGAAGCGCCCCGGCGCGTCGTTTGGGCGGCGCGCGGGTTCCCCGCGCGCCTCATGCCGGAGGCTGTGCGTTCGTCTCAGGTGGCGATGTATTCGCGCAGGGCCGCGGCCTCGCCCTCGGTCTCCTCGATCTTGCGCTTGACGACGTCGCCGATCGAGATCACGCCGGCAAGCTTGCCGTCGCGCAGCACGGGCATGTGGCGGATGCGCCGGTTGGTCATGTGCTGCATGACCTCGTCTATGGCGGAATCCGGCGTGCAGGTGAACACGCTGCTCGTCATGTACGAGCTGACGGGCGAGAACAGCACCGTGGCGGCGTCGCCCTTCATGCTTCGGATGACGTCGCGCTCCGAGAGAATGCCGATAACCGCGTCATTGGCATCGACGACCACGACGGCGCCGATGTTCTCGTCGTTGAGCACGCGGATGGCTTCGGCCACCTTGGCTTCGGCACGAATGGTGTGAACCTTCGCACCCTTCGACTGCAGGATATGGTCAACGATCATCGCTTGGGTCCCTCCTTGCCAGAGACGACTCATTATGCACCCGGATTGCCGTCTCAGGCAATCCGGGCGGTTTCACGCGATATCGGAGACGGGTCGGTCTCAGCTTTCGGGGTGTTCGTTCGTCCACTTTTGCGTGGCGCGGTTCTCGATGGCCTGTTCCCGGAAGCGGGTCACGCGCCAGACCTCGAAAACAATGGCCAGCAGAAGCGTGCCAAACGCCACGATCATGGCCAGGGCGCCACGGTCCATGGCTGTCAGGCCGGACGCGGCGGCCACGGGGGACACGGCGGCGCCGACGGACACAAGAGCAAGCAAAATCGCTGCCGTCCGCCGGACCGACTTCGGAGATCTTTTCTTATGGGGCATTTGTTGTGCTCACTCGACTCGCACTGCGGTAAAATAGAATTCATCAGCCAATTGCGGAGCCAGTTTGCGCCGAACGTGTAAAAACGCGTACAATTTGACGGCAAATCTGTGGCGGCCCGCGCTGGCCGCAACCGCCGGTGCGGGCAAACCAAGGGGAGGTAGCCATGCGGCTTTCCGGTCTCATCTCCCGCTGCGCCGTCCTGGTCGCGGTCGCGATCTTCTCTGCCAGCGCAGTTCACGCTCAGTCCCCCGACCAGCAGGACGTCGATCCGGCCTGGCAGGACGCTATCACCGGCCAGATCGAGGCGTTCCGGGCGGGTGACGGCGCCGGCGCGCTCGAATACGCCGGGGCCACGTTCAAGGACCGCTTCGCGACGGGCGAGCAGTTCTACGCAACGATCAGCCGGGGCGGCTATGTCCCGCTCGTCGAGTCGCGATCGCACACCTTCGGGGCCTACAAGCTGATCGACGCGGATTCCGCGCTCCAGATCGTGGAAGTCCAGGGGCCCGAACAAGGGCTGTACCGTGCGCTTTACGAGATGCGCAACGAAGAGGATGGCTGGCGCGTGCAGGGCGTCATACTCAAGCGCATGCAGGGCGTGGGCATTTAGAGCCTGCTCGTCCCGTGTTGCGTCCCGCCCGGTGAGGGCCTAACACTCCGGCTTGTGTTCAAAGGTCTTCCGGAGGTTCGGGACGATGGGTTTTCTCTCCGACGCGCTGCAGCGGGTTCAGCCATCCGCCACTGTCGGCATCAGCCAGAAGGCGCGCGAAATGGCGCGCGAGGGGCGCGATGTGATCGCGTTGAGCGCCGGGGAGCCCGACTTCGATACGCCCCAGCACGTCAAGGACGCCGCCGTGGCGGCGATCGCGGCGGGCAAGACCAAGTACACCAATGTCGACGGAATTCCCGAACTCAAGGAAGCGGTGGCCGAAAAGTTCCGCCGCGACAACGGGCTCGACGTCACCGCGGCCGATTGCTTCGTCGCTTCGGGCGGCAAGCAGATCATTTTCAACGCGATGATGGCGACGCTTAATCCGGGAGATGAAGTTGTCGTGCCCGTACCCTACTGGGTGAGCTATCCGGAAATCGTGCGGTTGTGCGGGGCCGAGCCGGTGTTCGCGAAGGCGGATGCCTCCACCGGTTTCAAGCTGACGCCGGAGGCGCTGGAAGCCGCCCTGTCGGACAGGACCAAGTGGCTGCTGCTCAATACGCCGTCCAACCCGTCGGGTGCCGCCTATACCGCCGATGAACTCAAGGGGCTGGCGGCGGTGCTGGAGCGGTTCGAGCACGTGCATGTCCTGACCGACGACATCTACGAGCCGCTGGTCTATGACGGCGGCAGTTTTGCCACCATCGCGCAGGTGGCGCCGGGGCTGGCGCCGCGGACGCTGACGATGAACGGCGTGTCGAAGTCGCATTCGATGACCGGCTGGCGCATCGGCTACTGCACCGGGCCGGCCGAGGTGTTGAAGGCGATGACCAAGCTGCAGTCGCAGTCGACGACCAACGCCTGCTCGATCTCGCAGTGGGCGGCCGTCGAGGCGCTGAACGGGCCGCAGGATTTTCTCGAGGGCTGGCGGCAAGCGTTCCAGGAACGGCGCGACCTTGTGGTTGCGGGGTTGAATGCGGCGAAGGGGATTACCTGCCAGGTGCCGGCGGGGGCGTTCTATG
Organism: uncultured Devosiaceae bacterium; assembly: GCA_964572555.1. Taxonomy (GTDB): domain Bacteria; phylum Pseudomonadota; class Alphaproteobacteria; order Rhizobiales; family Devosiaceae; genus CAZNHG01. The sequence goes on from CAZNHG010000033.1 coordinate 10,631, forward strand.
CGTTCCCGAGTTGCGCGGGGCTGATCGGCACGACGTCGAAGGGCGGCGCGAAGATCGCCAGCGACGAGGATTTCGTGATGGCACTACTGGAGGAGACCGGCGTGGCGCTGGTGCACGGCGCGGCGTTCGGGCTGGAAGGGCACTTCCGGCTGAGCTACGCGGCGTCCAACGAAGAGCTCGAGGATGCGGTCGGGCGCATTCAGGAGTTTGCCGGGGGGTGTTCGTGACTTCAAACGCCTGCGGCACGCTTTCCCTTCCCCCTGAGGGGAGGGATGCCGGCAGGCAGGGTGGGGGTCGGGCCCGGAGGGCCCATTAAAGAATCCTGAGCTGCCCGATAGCATGCATTTACGATTGGCCCTGTCGGGCCGACCCTCGCCCAAACCCTCCCCTCAAGGGGGAGGGCTTCCGTGGGCAGCCACGGTGCCAAGCAGCAGGTGCCGAACACAGCACATATTCCGGGGCTGTTGGCGCGTGGCGCCCTACGATGGTTCGATTGCTCTTTCACGGTATAGTGAGTGGATGTGGTTTGCGCGCGCGCGTTGCGGGACGCGACAGTGCTCCAGATTCGCGATCAATGGGAGAGTGACGCACCGATGCTTGTCCGATCGAAGCGCAGTTGGGAGATTCCCGAGCGCGAGGTGACGCCCGAGTCGGTCTATCTCAACCGCCGCACGCTTGTGAAAGGGCTGGCGGGTGCGGTGGCGGCCGGGCCGTTGATGGGGTTGGCGCAAGGGGCGTTCGCGGCGGAGAGCCGCGACCCGATCGAGGCGGCGCGCAACGATGCCTATGCCGTCGAGCGCTCGGTGACGCCCGAGGACGTGAACATCAACTACAACAATTTCTACGAGTACGGCTCGCACAAGCGCATCCACGATGCCGCCGCCGAGCAGCTTCAACCGCGCCCTTGGCAGATCACCATCGACGGGCTGGTGAACAACCCGATGACGCTGGACGTGGACGAGCTGATCGGCATGATGGGCCTCGAGGAGCGGGTCTATCGCCATCGTTGCGTCGAGGCATGGTCGATGGTGGTGCCGTGGATCGGGTTTCCGGTGCGCAAGCTGGTGGAACTGGCGGAGCCGCAGGGGTCGGCCAAGTTCCTGAAGATGCAGACCTTCGGCGATCCCGCGCTTGCCAACGGTATCAATTCGCAGCCCTGGTATCCGTGGCCCTATACCGAGGGAGTCACCATGGCGGAGGCCAACAACGACTTGTCGCTGCTGGTGGTGGGGGCCTATGGCAAACAGGTGGCGAACTCGATGGGGGCGCCCATCCGGCTGCATCTGCCGTGGAAGTACGGCTTCAAGTCGCTCAAGTCGATCGTGAGCTTTACCTTCGTCGAGGAGCAGCCGCTGGGGTTCTGGGAAGAGATCGCGGCGAACGAATACGGTTTCTGGGCGAACGTGAACCCGGAGGTGCCGCATCCGCGCTGGAGCCAGGCGCACGAGGAGATCCTGCACACCGGCGAACGCGTCCCCACGCAGCTGTTCAACGGCTATGCCGAGCAGGTGGCCGACATCTATGCGGGCATGGAAGAGCAGGTGGGCGACCGGCTGTATCGCTGATGCCGCCGGAATCGAACGGGCCCCACCCGAGGGGAGGGTGAGGCCCGAAAAGACCGGAGTGCAAAGCAGTCCGATCAATGACGTGGGCGATGTGTCGCGGGGCATCGGCCCCAGATCGCCCGACGATCCAGATTCCTGGTGGTCGCGCCGATTAAGCGAAAAACCGGATTCCACTTTTCGCCCGGCGCTCTATGCGCGGACTATCGCAAACCCGCCCTTTCCGAATAAGAGCCGATTGGTCATGACAGCCATGCGCGCCGCGCACGGCCCTGCGTGTGGGGTCCGTCTATGGACGGTTTGGTTCGGAGCTTGTCTGGGCGGAAAAGAAAAGGGGCTCCACCCGAAAGTGGAGCCCTTGTGATCTTTGGGCCTTGCGACCCTGAAAATCAAAGTGATGGCAGTCGACGAGGGAGGAGGAGACGTCTTCTGCCGATGGGCTCGAGCCTAGGGAGGAGGAGAAGGCTGTCACCCGGTGCCGCCTGGAGAGGATCTAGGGAGGAGGAAAAGACCGTCTCCGTTGCGACACCCTTAATATGGGTCCTGACATCCCCGTCTGCAATGGGTGGTTGGGTATGGCAGCCATGCGCCTGGTGCACGGCACGCGGCGGTATGGAAAGCGCTTTCGGAACAAAAAAAGGGGCTCCACCCGAAAGTGGAGCCCTAGCGATCTTGAGGTCTGACGACCCTGAAAATCAAAAGTGTTGGCAGTCGACGAGGGAGGAGGAGACGTCTTCTGCCGATGGGCTCGAGCCTAGGGAGGAGGAGAAGGCTGTCACCCGGTTGCCGCCAGGAGAGGGTCTAGGGAGGAGGAGAAGACCGTCTCCGTTGCGACACCCTCAATATGCTGATCCACACCCTTGTCAGCAACCGCCGGTCGGGTATGGCAGCCATGCGCTGAATGCAACGGTTGGGAGCGAACCCTCTGACGTGCCAAGAAAAAAGGGCTTCGCTTCAAAAAAGAAGCGAAGCCCCAGGAGGAGCAAGGACAAGTCCTTGCAAGGAGGGAACAACGAACAGGCACAGGGAGGGGAGGAGCGCCTGTCGTCTATGCGCGCTAGATAGGGGTGGCGGCGGTGACTTGCAATCGTTTACAGCGCATGTCTGCCATGCGCGCAGTGCATGACTGTGAACGGCTGTTCAATATGACCATTCACGCGCCTTTTCGACGAGAAAATCGCGGAAAACGCCGACGCGCTTGGAATTTTTCAGGGCCGGAGGATAGACGAAATAGGTCTCGAAAGCGGGCAGTTCGACCTGGGTGAGCACGCGCACCAGCTTGGGTTCGTCCTCGGCGATGTAGTCGGGGAGCATGGCGATTCCGATTCCCGCCCGGCAGGCCTGCATCATGCCGTAGATGGCGTTGACCTTGAGCGCGGGCTGGCGCGGAGAATTGTCGGCGCGGCCGAGCCGCTCGAGATAGTTCACGTCGCCCAGATATGAGGGGGCCGGATCGCCGAAGGTAACGATCCGGTGATCGTCGAGATCCTCGGCGTGTTCGGGGGCTCCGTGTTCGTCGAGATAGCTCTGCGCGGCATAGATGTGGAAGTGTACGGTGAACAGCTTGCGCTGGATCATCTCGCCCTGCACGGGCCGATGCAGCCTGATCGCGACGTCGGCGGCGCGCATCGCCAGGTCCAGCTCGGCGTCGTTGAGCTTAATCTCGAGGTGGATGGTGGGGTAGAGCGTGACGAACTCGTTGATGCGCGAGGCCAGCCAGGACGAGCCGAAGCCCACGGTGGTGGTGACGAACAGCGGGCCGGCGGCGGTGTCGCGGCTCTCGCTCATGTCGTTCTCGACCTGTTGCAGCTCACGCTGCATGCGGTGGGCGGTGCGGAAGAGCTGCTCGCCCATCTCGGTGAGTACCAGCCCGCGCGCGTGGCGGATGAACAGCTTGAGCCCGAGATCGGCCTCCAGCGCCGAAACCTGGCGCGAGATGGCCGACTGGCTCATGTTCAGCTTTTCGGAGGCGTGCGTGAAGCTGCCCGACTCGGCCGCCGTGTGAAAGATCCTCAGCTTGTCCCAATCGAGCATCGCGGCCCTCTCTCCCGTCCCTGGTGGGCTGCAGCTTGCGTTCCGGTGCACGCACAACGCAAGCTTCAAAGTCTTGAGCGGTCGCGCTTTCGAACCGAAACAGGCGGTGTCCGTTCAGCGGGATATTGCTCCACCACCGGAGCAATATCTCTTCCGCCTCACTTCCGAAAACGCTCTACTCGGCGGCTTCGGCGATCTCCTCTGTCGCCAGGAAGCGTTCGGCATCCAGCGCCGCCATGCAGCCCATGCCGGCCGCCGTAACGGCCTGGCGGTAAATGTCGTCCGTCACGTCCCCGGCCGCGTAGACGCCGGGAATGCTCGTCGCGGTGCTGTCGGGCGCGGTGACGAGGTAGCCGCCCTGCTTCATCTCCAGCTGACCCTCGAACAACTCGGTCGCGGGCGCATGGCCGATGGCCACGAACACGCCGTCGACGTCCTTTTCGGTAACCTCGTCGGTCAGGGTGTTGCGCAGCTTCACGCCGGTGACGGAGGGCGGCATGTCCTTGCCGGTCACGTCCTCGAGCACCGTGTTCCACAGCACCTCGACCTTGGGGTTCTTGAACAGGCGGTCCTGCAGGATGCGCTCGGCGCGGAACTCGTCGCGGCGGTGGATGACGGTGACCTTGCTGGCGAAGTTCGTCAGGAACAGCGCTTCCTCGACGGCGGTGTTGCCGCCGCCCACCACGATCACCTCGCGGTCGCGGTAGAAGAAGCCGTCGCATGTCGCGCAGGCGGATACGCCGAACCCCTGGAACTTCTGCTCGCCCGGCAACCCCAGCCATTTGGCCTTGGCGCCGGTGGAGATGATCAGGGAGTCGCAGGTGTAGGTTGTGCCGCTATCGCTCTCGAGCGTGAAGGGGCGCCTGCTCAGATCGACGCCGGTGATCACGTCGGAAACCAGAGTCGTGCCAACGTTCTCGGCCTGTGCCTTCATCTGCTCCATGAGCCAGGGGCCCTGGATCGGATCGGCGAAGCCGGGATAGTTCTCGACGTCGGTGGTGATGGTGAGCTGGCCGCCGGGCTCGATGCCCTGGATGAGAACCGGCTCCAGCATGGCGCGCGCCGCATAGACGGCTGCCGTATACCCGGCCGGGCCCGACCCGATGATGATGACCTTGGCGTGCATGAGAGCACCTTGCGTTCGCGAAGTTCAGATTTGAGCGTGTCGGGCTGAACTGCATTCAGCCCGACACGCTCAAGTTTTTGTTTTGTCGCGCGTCCGAACCGAAAAAGGGGCAATCACTTTTTCCGGACACGCGCCATGGAATAGATACGTGTACGGTGGCGGCCCTTGCAAGGGCGCGCGGCCGCGCAAGCCAAAATACCGCAGCCGGGCTCACAGAAAACCCGGCCGCGGGTGAAACTTTGCCTGCGAATGAGGCGCTCAGGCGAATTTTATGCCGAGAATCTCGTAGCTCTTGGTGCCGCCCGGCGTGGTGACCTCGATCGAATCGCCGGCCTCCTTGCCGATCAGGGCGCGCGAGATGGGCGAGGAGATGGAAATCTTGCCGGCGCTGGCGTCCGCTTCGGGGTCGCCCACGATCTGGTAGGTCTTCTCGTTCTCGGTGTCCTCGTCGACGATGGTGACCGTCGCGCCGAACTTGACCGTCGAGCCGGAGAGCTTGGTGACGTCGATGACGTCCGCGAGCGCGAGCAGGGACTCCAGTTCCTGGATGCGCCCCTCGTTGTGGCTCTGCTGCTCCTTGGCGGCGTGGTATTCCGCGTTCTCCGACAGGTCACCATGCGCGCGCGCTTCGGAAATCGCCTGGATGATACGCGGGCGATCTTCGGCGACGCGGCGCTTGTGCTCATCTGTCAGGGCGGCGTGGCCCGCCGCCGTCATCGGAACTTTTTCCATCACTACCTCCCGGTTACACGGGTCAATCGTCTAACGGGCCGAAAGCCATTCGGCACAGTCCGTTCGACAGTTTCGGGAATACACTTGGCTTCAAGTTGCCTCCCGCGCTGCTCGGGGTCAAGCGCATGCGGGATTTGGCCACATGATTGCCAGCAAGCGAGCATATGGTTGACGATAGCGACTTTGCAAGAGGGACCCGGAGGCTCGACAGGATGGCGATACAGCGTGCGATGGCCAGGATGGCCGGTTTTCTGGCGGTTTTGGCGCTCTGTGCCGCACCCGCGGCTCTTGCCCAGGAGGGCGAAGTCTTCGAGACGAGTGCGGGGCCGGTACGCGCCGAAGTGGTTGCGGGCGGGCTCGAACATCCTTGGGCTATCGCCTTTCTGCCCGATGGCCGGCTGCTGGTGACGGAGCGCCCGGGACGGCTGCGCGTGATCGGGGTGGATGGCAGCGCCGGCGAGCCGGTTTCGGGTGTGCCGGAGGTCTGGAACAACGGGCAGGGCGGGCTCCTCGACGTGGCGCTCGCTCCCGATTTCGCGGAGAGCGGACGGCTTTACCTCAGCTACTCCGAGCCCGGCGACGGCGGGGCCGGCACGGCGGTGATGGCCGCGACCCTGGAGTTGTCCGGGAACACCGGCCAGCTCACCGGCCGCGAGGTGATCTTCCGGATGAACAATTTCACGGGGCGCGGGCAGCATTTCGGCTCGCGCATCGTTGTCGCGGGGGACGGCAATCTCTGGGTCACGCTGGGCGAGCGCGGGCAGGGCGATCGGGCGCAGGATCCGTTCGATCTCGCCGGCGGCGTGGTGCGGATCGCACCCGACGGCTCGATTCCGGCGGACAATCCCTTTGCGAGCGGCGAACAGGGCGATCCGGCCTTCTGGAGCATCGGGCATCGCAACCCGCAGGGCGCGACGCTATCGTCGGACGGGGAATTGTGGACCGTCGAGCACGGCGCGCAGGGCGGTGACGAGATCAACAAGCCGCAGGCGGGCCTGAACTATGGCTGGCCGGTCATCTCCTATGGCGAGCACTATGGCGGCGGGGAGATCGGCGAGGGCACGTCGGCGCCGGGATACGAGCAGCCGGTCCACTACTGGGATCCCTCGATCGCCCCGTCCGGGCTCGACTTCTATGACGGCGAGCTGTTTCCCGAGTGGCAGGGCGACCTGCTGGTCGGGGCCCTGAAGTTCCAGCTCGTCGCCCGGCTGGACATGGAGGGAGACGAGGTCGTGAACGAAGAGCGGCTGTTCGAGGGCGCGTTCGGGCGCATCCGCGACGTGCGCACGGGCCCCGGGGGCGGCATCTATCTGGCGACCGATCAGGCGGACGGCGAGATCATCCGCATCGTGCCGGCGGACGGAGGGGCTTAGAGCATTTTCCGTTCTGATAGAATCAGAACGGAAGCTCCAGGTTCGTGAGCGCTCTAGAACGCTCCGGACACGAAAAAGCGCGGCCCGCTCGGGGGCCGCGCCGGTGTTGGTATCGTGGCGTCCTCTTGTCCGGTGCCCTACGAGGCGGCGGAAAGATTGTCGGCGGCGGACTTGCCGGTGCGCTTGTCCTGGACGATCTCGTAGTTGACCTTCTGGCCCTCGTCGAGACCGTTCATGCCGGAACGGTGGACAGCCGAGATGTGCACGAACACATCCGAGCCGCCTTCATCAGGTTGGATGAAGCCATAACCCTTTTGGCCGTTGAACCACTTGACGGTACCGGTTGCCATGTTGCTTTGCCTTTCGCGCAGTCAGTCGTCTTGGTCGTTGGTTCCCGTCCGGCGCGCGCCGGAACCGGGAAATCGATATTCTGGGTAGAGACGTCGGCAGACGCGAAAGTCGTCCGGGTCAGTCATTCAGCCATAATATTCGATGTGAAACGAATATCGCGAAACGAAAATGTTAACAATATGTCTTCGCCCGCGGGGTTTCCGACGTGCCTAACGACACCTTGAATCAAATCATGCGGATTCTTTCTTTTTTCAACTCGGCGGCGGGGTATGGACCGCGGAACAATGCACCGGCCGCGTCCAGGTCGCCTGCGCCCCGGCCGGAGCGGGAGGGGACGCATTGACCGCGAGACAGTCGGCGAATTGACGCCGCGCGAACGCGGGATTCCGGACTTCGGCGTCCGGGGCGTCACCAGCCGGGAGGCGGCACAGGCGCCGGGCATCAGCACCCGCACCGTCGAGGCAGATCGGCGCCATATCCTGAAAAAGACCGGG
>CAZNHG010000034.1:0-18221 GCA_964572555.1 uncultured Devosiaceae bacterium
ATACACCAAGGCTGGATATTCCGCATCCATTCGAAATAGGTATTCTCCCAGTTCCTTGGCACGAAGCGCGTACGCCCCTCGCGAACGGATGCGATCGCGGGCTTGGCGAGTTCCGCGGCGTCCACGAACCACTGGTCGGTCAGGAACGGCTCGATCACGACGAGTTTGGTCTTCTCGTCGTGCGGCACCATGATCTTCTTGTCTTCGATGTGATCGACAGCACCGATTGCCTCGAGGTCGGCGACCACCTTCTTGCGCGCCTCGAACCGGTCGAGGCCTCGATAGGCCGCCGGTGCCTCCTCGTTGATCCTGGCCTCCTGGGTGAAGACGTTGATCTGGGGCAGATCATGGCGCACGCCGACCTGGAAGTCGTTGAAGTCGTGCGCGGGCGTGATCTTTACCGCGCCCGAACCCTGGCCGGGGTCAGCGTGATCGTCGGCAACGATGGGAATGCGACGCTCGGCTAACGGCAGGATCACATCCTTGCCGACCAGCTGTGCATAGCGTTCGTCTGCCGCGTTCACCGCAACGGCCGTATCGCCCAGCATCGTTTCCGGACGCGTCGTAGCGACGACGACATAGTCCCGCGTCTCATATTCCGTGGGGTTGCCTTCATCGTCGAAGGCCACCGGATGTTCGTAGGTTACGCCATCCGCCAGCGGATAGCGGAAGTGCCACATGTGCCCATCGACCTCGATATTCTCCACCTCGAGGTCGGAGATCGCGGTCTGCAATTCGGGATGCCAGTTCACCAGCCGCTTCGCGCGGTAGATCAGCTCTTTCTTGTAAAGCCCGACGAAAACCTTGAGAACGGCCTTGGACAACCCGTCATCCATGGTGAAGCGTTCGCGCGACCAGTCGCAGGACGCGCCCAGACGGCGGAGCTGATTGAGGATGGTGCCGCCGCTCTCCGCCTTCCACTCCCAGACCCGTTCTATGAACTTTTCGCGCCCCATTTCACGGCGGCGCGACGTGCCCGAGGTCTCGAGCTGGCGCTCGACGACCATCTGGGTGGCGATGCCGGCGTGGTCCATGCCGGGCTGCCACAGCACGTCGCGGCCGCGCATGCGCTCGAAGCGGATCAGCATGTCCTGGATGGTATTGTTGAGCGCGTGCCCGATGTGGAGCGCGCCGGTGACATTGGGCGGGGGGATGACGATGGAGAACGTCTCGGCACCGGGTTTGGCCCCGGCTCCGGCCTTGAACGCACCTTCATCTTCCCAAGCCTGATAAATCCGCCCCTCGACGGCACCGGGTTCGTAGGTCTTGTCGATCATATATCCACGCTCACATCACCTGCCCGGCGCGCGTGCCGGGACAGCAAGAAACTTCAGGCTAGGTGTAAAGCCAAGCGGAGCGCGCGAGTCAACCTGAACCGGCGGCACCCGGCGTCCGGAATGCGCGATCTAGCTGCCGCGCGAGAGCCGCTCGATCTCGCGCTCGACCATTTTCTCGACGATGCTCGGCAGGTTTTCGTCGAGCCATTCCTTGAGCATCGGGCGCAACATCTCGCGCACCATGGTCTCGATCGTCAGATCATTGCTACCCAACGCCACGTTGGAGCCCAAGCGGGAGAAGGCGTGCTTGACCGCAGCGTCCGTGGTGGGCTCGAGCAACTTGTCCGCCATCTCCGAGGACAAACCGGGATCGGGCATGGGTGCCGGCTCACTCGCTCCCGCATCTCCGCCGGCCGCACTTTCTGCAGCGAAGGGCTCGTCGCCCTGCCCGCTCACGCTATCGTTGAACGCGATGTCGTCGGGAACCACCATGTCGGGAACGCTGAACTCATCGTCCGCATCCCCGGCGGAGACGTCCTGGCTCATGTCCGGTGTCCGGGGGATATCGAAACCCGTGCTCTCTTCGGTTGCCTCGTTCTGCGCCTCATCGACAATCTGGTCGGCAGACAGCGCCAGTGCATCGTCCTCGCTGGAGTCAGGGGCCTCCGGAATGTCGAAGCCGGTTTCCTCCGGGCCGCTTACCGTTTCGGCGGCCTGCGGCGACTCGGATGCGTCGTCATCCGCGATTATCTGCCGGATGGACGAAAGAATCTCGTCCATCGAAGGCTCTTTGGCCGCTGGCTTATTCATGGATGCCTCACTCTACATGCCCCCGCCGGACCGCCACCTGACGTACGCGACCCCGCGAGGTCCGCTGATTCGTCTGTGTACGGTTGTTTATCTCAAACACATCCGCGGAACGAAAGGCACCCCTTGGCCACGGTCTTCCACTACTCGTCGCAGCCTCCGCCCCGGCTTGGGAGGTTGAGTCCGGCTCAGTTGGAGACGCTGCGCAGTTCCTGCCAGACATCCTCGACATTCTCGATATAACCCTCGGCAGACTTGATCTGCACCGGCAGGCCGAGATCGCGGGCCGACAGATGGCCAGTCGCGGCAACAAGGTTGAATGCAGCCGCCAAACGACCAGTCTGCGCGCCGATAAGCCCCTCCTGCGCCGAGGTCAGGTCGGCACGGGCATCGAGTACGTCAAGCGTGGTGCTCTGACCCACATTGCGCTCCTCGACAACCCCGTCGAGCGCCAGCTGGCTGGCATCCACGGCCGCCTGGGCCGACTCGATCTGGGCGGAAGCGTTCTGCAGGCCGCTCCACGAGGAAATGACAGCGGCACGCACCTGGTCCGCAGCGTCGAGGGCATCAACCTCGCTCTGGATCTGATTGATGTTCGCCTTGCGTGCAGATGCGCCGATCGAACCACCGGCATAGATCGGAACACTGAGCCGCAGGCTCACCGACGCCGAATTGGTTACGTCCAGCTGGCTACCGCCGAAATTGCTCCCGATATTCCCGATCAAGTCCAGTGTGGGGCCAAAGGCGCGCCGCGCGGCGTCGGACGCCGACTGGGCTGCGCGCATTTGGGCCCTCGCCGCCAGGATCGAGGGATGGTTCGCTTGCGCCAGCTCCTGTCCTTCCTGCAGCGAATCGGGAAGAAGTCCGCCGAAGTTGTAGTTGAGGCTCAGGTTCTGTGGCTCGTGCCCGACCCAGCGCTGGTAGCTGCCCCGGCTGTTTTGCAGGTCGGCGACAGCGGAACGATAGGACGCCACGGCCTGTGCGAGACTGGCTTCGGCCTGCGAGACCTCGACGCGTGTTCCTTCACCGATCTCGAGACGATCTTTGGAGGACTGCACCTGGGCTTGCAGAAACTCCATGTTTTCGGCCCGCAATTGCACGAGCCGCGTGTTCGTCACGACGTCGAGATAGGCCGTGGCGGCCGAGAGCAGCACATTCTGTTCGGCACTGCGCAACGACTCCTTCGCCACGACCGACAGCGCCCGCGCCTGTTCGATTTCCGCCTCTGTCTGAAGGTTGTCGAAGAGCGTCTGGTTGTAGCTCAGGCCCACAGACGCCGTCTGTGCGTTGGAGGTGACGCCGCCGCTCGCGACAGTCCAGCTGGATCCGATCTCGGCGGATGCGCCGATTGTCGGCCGCTTGCCCGCCTTGCGCAGGGCAATGTCCTCAGCCGAGGCCTTAACGCTCAGCAGAGCCGAAGCGATCTGCGGATTATTGGTATAGGCACTTGCCAGCGCCTCGGTCAGGCTCTCGGCGTGGGCCGGTATGGACAGGGCAGCGACGACTGCCGCCGTAGCACCTGCCTTACACATTCGGGACAATAACATAACTACGACGCCTCCAAAGCCTGACCACACTAGTCAGGCCACATAGGACTCTCAACCTAGGATCGCAATGCTGCACCAAATGTAATGTATATTTAATGTCGCCAGTGTTGACCCTGCAACATTGCTCCGCGCGCGGTCAGTTAGGCACAGTATGCCAAGCGCCTAAAGCGAAAACTCGGGCTTGTTGCGAAATGTCCCCAGATGCGGGATGGCGGCATCGAAGGTGGAGCGTTGCGACACGCCCTGCGACGTCTTGTAGTAGATATGCGCGGTGGACATCATCATGCCCTCCCTCTCCGCGATCATCGCAACGAGACGGCCACCTTCCCTGAGCTGCTTGAACAGCTCGTCGGGAACGTAATCCACCCCGCCCTCGAACAGGATCACGTCGAAAGGAGCCTCCTTCGGCAGGCCTTCGTGCATGTCGCCAGCCAGAACCGCGGCATTGCCAATGTCGAGGTCAGCCAGAATGGTGTTGGCTTCCTCGACGAGCGCTTCGTCGGTTTCCACGCCGACGACGGCGCTGGCCAGTTTAGCCAGTACGGCGACGGAGTACCCCGTTCCGCATCCGAGGTCGAGGACGACGTCGTTCTCGTCGACGTCCGCCAGTTGAACCAGCTTGGCGAAGATACCCGGCGTGGGCAGCTTGCGCTTGCCGCCCCCCAGGGTGTGCGTCACCTCGGCATAAGCGACCGCCCGACGCTCCTTGGGCACGAACCGCTCGCGGGGCACATCGCCCATTGCGGCCAGCAATGCATGATCGGTGATCGCGGATGTCCGGATCTGGGTATCCACCATCTGCCTGCGCGCACGCTCGAAGTCCTGCATGATCGGTGACCTTGCCTTCAGCTCAATTGACCCTGAGCCGGTGCTTAGCTCCACCCGTGACACGATGCAAGAGTACGCATCCTTCCGTACCGACCGGTGCGGCGATGTTGGGAAAGGTTGGGTAATGGAGGCCACGTCCGGAATCGAACCGGAGTACACGGATTTGCAATCCGCTGCGTAACCACTCCGCCACGTGGCCCCAAACCAAGGCGGGTTCTATTTGAGAAGACGGCGCAGTGCAAGCTGCTCGTGCAGTCTTCAAACAGGCACCCTGCCCAGCATTTAGTGAAATACGCGGCAGACCTTTCTGGTTGGTCAACGGGGCGCTATCATGAACCATCAACACACTCATCACGGATCCCTCCCTTGACCGAGTCCTCGCCTATTGCCGCCGTCATTCTTGCCGGAGGGCGTGGCGAACGGCTCGGGGGCGTCGTGAAGGCGCGGCTACGCGTCGGCAACGTACCGCTTGTGGAACGTGTGCTGCAGACTGTGAGACCCCAGGCCGACATACTGCTTGTCTCGGCCGGCGCACATCCTGGGGAATCGATATGGTCCTCTGACCGCACACCGGTTCTTCCCGACCCCGACGCGCCGCCGGCCGGGCCCGTCAGCGGACTGGCCGCGGCGGTTGCGTGGTGCCATGCCAATGCCCCCGAGGCGGAGTATCTTCTGTCCGTGGCCGTCGATACGCCGTTCTTTCCGGGCGATTTCGTCGTCAGGGCGCTGCCCCGGCTCACGCATGCCGCCGACGCGATTGTCGGGTCCACACGGGGCAATGCCTTTCCTACCAATGCCTTGTGGCGGCTTTCCGCAATAGCCGATCTCCCCGCCCGCGTTCAGGAAGGTGCTGCACCCCGTGGCATGAAAGCCGTCGTGGCGCGGGATCGCGTCACATTTCTGGACTACGACGCCGATGTCTTTCGCAATATCAATACGATAGACGATCTCATCGCGGCTGGCGGAGCCGCGTGGCGGAACGCCGTAAGCAACTCGTCGAATTGAGGGCTTGGCAAACCACATCAAAATCGCTAAACGGTGCGCTGCCTGCCGGGATGGTGGGCACTCGGTTGGTGATCCCCGGTAGCTCAGTGGTAGAGCAAACGGCTGTTAACCGTTCGGTCGCTGGTTCGAATCCGGCCCGGGGAGCCACCCAGACACTATTCTCCGGCATTATTCGCACGACCGCCGGGTAGCCGTTTTCGGCATTTGTGGCCTCTAAATCAGCAAAATAGCACTGGCGGTAGGTCAATTTCGTCACGAGCGCGTCTTAGGCTCTATTGGAACCGTACCTCGTCGACCTCCACTTGCCACTTCAGGCCGTCCACGTCGAGATCGTCGGATTGGTTGCGGCTCACGGCCCAGCATGAGGCGTAGGTTTCGCCGGGCTGCATGATGCGATCCCAGCTTTCCTTGCTGGCATAGCGTGGCTGGCTGTAGCCTTCGCGTACGCCGCGCACCTCGAACGTCACATACTCCACAGCCCGCTCCGCGCCGTTCGTAAAGGCCACGGAGATTGGATATTGCGGATCGGCGCACTCGGACGTTCCGAAGCTGGTCCGGGCCGTGACAAGCGAATCCGCCACCGGCGGACCATCGCCCTGATACCATGCCGCCGTGACGACCAACCCGGCCGTCAGCAGCGCCAGAACCACGATCAACTTCGCCTGGCGCGGGAACTTGTACGCCAGAAACACAACGACCGCTAATCCGACAAGCCAGACCATGTCACTCCCACACCCAACGCGACCGCGCGCAAGATGCGCGAGCAGCAGGGAGTAATCAAGCCGGGGGGTGGATCAGTCTATCTCGGCGCGGGCCCCGTGGACTCGCCGATGACCAGATCGACCGGCCAGGTTTCGTGGATCGTCTCGGGTGCGCGGCCTTCCAGCATCTCGAGAACCAGTTCGCCCACGCGCGTGCCGGCCGCACGGATGGAGGAGCGCGTGGTGGAAAGGGTCGGCACCATGCGGTCGGCGTTGAGATACGGAAAGACGTCGTCGTGGGCGATCATGGAGATGTCCTGCCCCAGCGCCAGGCCGTTGGAGCGCATGGCGCGGAATGCGCCGAGGGCCATGGTAACCGAGCTTGAGAGAATGGCCGTGGGAGCGTTCTCGGCGGCGAGGAACTTCCGGGCGATGGCGAATCCGACCTCGTCGGTGAGTTCGCCATTGTCGATGAGGGCCGGATCGACCTCGACGCCGCGCGCCGCCAGCGCCTTGCGGTAGCCGCGCTCGCGGTGCTCGGTGAAGGTACGCCCGACCGGGCCATTGCTCAGCGCGATACGCGTGTGGCCGAGGTCGAGCAGATGGCTGGTGGCCCGGCGAAAGGCGTCCTCGTTATCGATGTCGAACCAGGCATGGGGCGTCTTCCCTTCGGTGCGGCCGTGCACGATGAACGGAACGCCGAGCTCCGTGAGAAGGTCTACGCGTTCGTCCTTGAGCTTGGGCATGCCGACGATCATGGCATCCACGCGCTTGTCCGCCCAGATGCGCTTGAAACTGGGAAGTTCATCGCTGCTGTCGACTGGCGTGACGACGATATCGAATTCCTCGCGCGCCAGGCGCTCCCCCAGCCCGGCGAGAAACTCCGAGAAATGCGGATTTTGCAGGAAGCCGCCCTGCGAAGGCAGCACCATACCGATGGCCCCGACGCGGCCCGTCGCCAGCCGCCGGGCGCTTACATTGGGGCGATAACCCAGCCGGATTGCCGCGGCCTCGACACGCAGGCGCGTCTCCTCCTTGACTTCCGGGTAGCCGTTCAGCGCCCGGCTCACCGTAGTCTGCGACAGGCCGAGCTCCTTGGCCAGCATCTTGAGATTCATACCTGTGCGACCTTCCAAACTTTCAAAGCGATTTCAAATTTTCGCCTCGCAAACGCGCCGCGCGCGTGAAATGTCAGTATACATGATAAGCATGGCGGGAAAACGCGGCACATGCAAACACCATGAGCGCTTTCAAATAAGACCCTGTAATATCTGTGCTATGCTATAGGCTCTCCCGCCTGTTTTTCACAGCACCAGCCCGAACGGCATGCGGCGCGCTTGACAATGCAAAACCCTACGCTCTAGCTTTTCTTTCAAAGCGCTTTCAATTTGCACAAGCGGTGTGCGGAAGCGCTTTTGCGCAGGAGGGGCAACGGAGCGAATGCGGGAGCAGCCGCCCGGGTCAACTTGCTGACGCCTTTTCAATCGGGAGGAGTGTTTATGAAACCCAAGTCAATCTTTCTCGGACTTCTGGCTGGTGCCAGCCTGGCGAGCCTGAGCGTTCAGGCCGCCGAATTGTCCATCGTCTCCGGCGACACCGGCAGCGGCCTCGAGTTCCTGCAGGAGCAACTCGACCGCTTCGAGGAAGCGAGCGGGCACACGGTGACCATCGTACCGATGCCTTCTTCCACGACCGACCAGTTCAGCCAGTACCGGCTGTGGCTGGCGGCCGGAAACACCGACATCGACGTCTATCAAACCGACGTCATTTGGGCGCCCCAGCTTGCGGAGCAGTTCGTCGACCTTAGCGACGCCGCGTCCGGCGTGATCGACCAGTATTTCCCCTCGATCGTAGAGTCCCAGACCGTCGACGGTCGGCTGGTTGCGCTGCCGCTGTTCACCGACGCGCCGGCGCTCTACTACCGCACGGACCTTCTCGAGAAGTACGACAAGCCGGTTCCAGAAACCTGGGACGAGATGGCGGCGACCGCCGAAGAGATCATGAATGCCGAGCGCGAGGCTGGCAATCCCGACATGTGGGGTTATGTATTCCAGGGTAACGCCTATGAGGGACTGACCTGCGACGCTCTCGAATGGGTCAAGTCATTCGGCGGCGGGCAGGTCGTCGAGGCCGACGGCACGATCTCGATCAATAACGAGAACGCGGTCGCGGCGCTCGAGGAAGCCAAGAGCTGGATCGGCACGATCTCGCCGGAAGGCGTTCTTGCCTACATGGAGGAGGAAAGCCGCGGCGTCTGGCAGCTCGGCAATTCCGTGTTTATGCGCAACTGGCCCTACGCCTATCAGCTCGGCAACTCCGAGGATTCGCCGATCAAAGGCAAGTTCGACGTAACGACACTGCCCATGGGTCCGAACGGGGAAAGCTCCGCGGCAACGCTGGGCGGCTGGAACCTTGCCGTCTCGAAGTATTCCGAGAACGTCGAGGCGGCGCAGGAACTCGTGTTGTTCCTCTCATCGGCCGAGGAGCAGAAGGCGCGCGCCATCAGGCAATCCAACCTGCCAACCATCGAGTCCGTCTATGATGATCCGGAGGTTGCCGAGGCTCAGCCGATCATCCCCAACTGGAAAGAAGTTTTCCAGAACGCGGTACCGCGTCCGTCGGCCCCGACCAAGGTCAAGTACAACGAGGTTTCCTCGCTTTTCTGGAGCGCGGTGCACGACACGCTGGCCGACAACGGTACGGCCGCCGAGAACCTTGAACTGCTCGAGTTCGAGCTGACCGACCTCAGGGGTAGCGGCTGGTAAGCCGCCCTCCTCCCCGGTGCCGGCGCGGTGCGGGCCACCTGCCCGTTCGCGCCGGCACTGCATCGGACACGTTCGCACCTCGTTCTCTTCGCCGCGCCCGGCGCGGCGGCTCCAGCAAAGGGATTCACGGGCATGAGCACCGAGACTCCGGCAATGCCGGCCACCGAGGCGACAGAGCAAGCACCGGCGGGATATTCGGAACTGACCGAACAGCGCCTGCGCTCGGCGATGATCTTCCTGATCCCCATGTTGATCGCGCTCGCCGTTGTCGCAGGCTGGCCGCTCCTGCGCACCTTCTATTTCAGCTTTACCAATGCCTCGTTGACCGACCTCCACAACTCGGAATGGGTCGGGTTCGACAACTATCTGAAGTGCCTGACACTTTCGAGCGGGCGCCAGGTTTGCCGCGGCGTCCTGGTCGATCCGAACTGGTGGAATGCGGTGTGGAACACCGTTCGCTTCGCCGTCATCTCGGTGGGCTTCGAGGCAGTTCTGGGAATAATCGTCGCTCTCGTGCTCAACGCCGAGTTCAAGGGGCGCGGCATCGTGCGCGCCGCCATCCTGATCCCCTGGGCCATTCCGACCATCGTCTCGGCCCGCATGTGGGGCTGGATGCTCAACGACCAGTTCGGCATCCTCAATGACCTGTTTCTCAAACTTGGGCTCATCGATCACAAGATCGCCTGGACGGCCAATGCCGACACGGCGATGACGGCCGTACTCATCGTCGACATCTGGAAAACGACACCCTTCGTCGCCCTCCTGGTGCTCGCCGGCCTGCAGATGATCCCGCGCGATATCTACGAGGCCGCCAAGATCGACGGCGTGCACCCGGTAAAAACCTTCTTCCGCATCACCCTGCCGCTCGTGCGACCGGCGCTGATGGTGGCGATCATCTTCCGGCTGCTCGATGCCATGCGCATCTTCGATCTCATCTACGTGCTTACGCCGAACAGTTCGGAAACCAAGACGATGTCGGTTCTCGCTCGCGAGAACCTGATCGACTTCGACAAGTTCGCCTACGGCTCGGCGCAATCGACGCTGCTGTTCCTGATCATCGCCGTGATGACGATCCTGTATATCTGGCTGGGGCGGCTGAACCTCGAGGGAGGCACCCAATGACCTGGCACTATACCAAGCGCACCGCCTTCTATGCCCTAGTCATTGCCATTGGCGTGATCGCGGTGTTCCCCTTCTACTATGCCATCATCACCAGCTTCAAATCGGGGACGGGACTGTTCCGGGTGGACTACTGGCCGACCTCGTTCTCGCTGGAGAACTACCGGTCCGTTCTGCAGGTCGGCGACTTTCCGCGCAACGTTGTCAATTCGGTGGTCGTCGCCACCCTCGTCGTCCTTCTGGCCCTGCTGATCGCCGTCAGCGCCTCGTTCGCGCTGTCCCGCGTACGCTTCCGCGGACGGACGCTCTTGCTGCTGACCATTTTATCCGTCTCGATGTTTCCGCAGATCGCCGTTCTGGCCGGCCTGTTCGAAGTCATCCGCTTCTTCGGGCTGTTCAACACCATCTGGGGGCTGGTGTTTTCCTACACCATCTTCACCCTTCCGTTCACCGTCTGGGTGCTCACCACCTTCATGCGCGATCTGCCGGTAGAAATCGAGGAAGCGGCGATCGTCGACGGGGCCTCGCCCTGGGTGATCATCAGTCAGGTGTTCATGCCGCTGTTGTGGCCGGCACTCGTCACCACCGGGCTTCTCGCCTTCATCGCGGCGTGGAACGAATTTCTTTTCGCCCTGACCTTCACCTCCTCCAATGCCACGCGCACCGTGCCCGTCGCGATCGCGCTGCTATCGGGGGCCACCCAGTACGAAATCCCGTGGGGCAGCATCATGGCTGCCTCGGTGATCGTCACTGTGCCCCTGGTCACCCTGGTGCTGATCTTCCAGCGCAAGATCGTCGCCGGCCTCACTGCAGGGGGTGTGAAAGGCTGATGGCGCGGTCAACCAATCGGATCCCAAGGAGATATCATGGCTGAATTGAAGCTTCGGGACATTCGCAAGTCGTTCGGCACCGTGGAGGTCATCAAGGGCGTCGACCTCACCATCAAGTCCGGCGAGTTCATGGTTTTCGTCGGTCCCTCGGGCTGCGGCAAGTCGACGCTTCTGCGGCTGATTTCCGGACTCGAGGAAATCACGTCGGGAACCTTGTCTTTCGATGGCAAGGTGGTGAACCGCCTTTCGCCTTCGAACCGGGGCATCGCGATGGTATTCCAGTCTTACGCCCTCTACCCGCACATGAACGTGTTCGACAACATGGCCTTCGGCATGAAGCTGGCCAAGGGTGGCAAGGACGAGATCAGGAAGCGCGTTCACGAAGCCGCCGAAATGCTTCAGATCACACCACTTCTCGAGCGCCTTCCCCGCCAGCTTTCCGGTGGCCAGCGCCAGCGCGTGGCGATAGGCCGGGCCATCGTGCGCGATCCCAAGGTGTTCCTGTTCGACGAGCCGTTGTCGAACCTCGACGCGGCGCTGCGTGTGGCGACACGCATCGAAATCGCCAAGTTGCACCAGCAGATGTCAGACACGACCATGATCTATGTAACCCACGATCAGGTCGAGGCGATGACTCTCGCGGACCGCATTTGTGTGCTGCGCGACGGCGTAATTGAACAGGTCGGCACGCCCCTGGAGCTTTACAACAATCCGCAATCGCTGTTTGTTGCTGGATTCATAGGGTCGCCGAAGATGAATTTCCTCAACGGTGCCTTCGCCGAACCGTACGGGGCGACAACGCTCGGCGTGAGGGCGGAGCACATGGAAATCAGGCCGGACGGCATCTGGTCCGGCAAGGTGATCCATTCGGAAAACCTGGGCTCGGACAGCTATGTATATGCTGATATCGGAAACGAGGAACCGCTCATCGTCCGGCAGGACGGCACCACACCCCACGAACCGGGCGAGACGCTGACGTTCTCGCCTCTGGAGGCAAACATCCACCGTTTTGACAGCGACGGCCGGCCGGTCGCCTGACGCCGGTTTCACGGTCACACTCCATTACCGGTCACAGCAGGCGGCCCGCGCGCAGCAGCGGGCCGCTGCATCAACATGTAAAAGGATCATCGATGATCAAGGCTCTCGTCTGGGGCGAGAATGTCCACGAACAGACAAATGAAGTCGTCACGCAGATTTATCCCGGCGGCATGCACGAAAGCATCGCCGGAGTGCTCAACGCCGACGACGCCATTACCGCGACCACGGCCACCCTGCAGCAGCCCGAGCACGGCCTGACCGAAAAGGTTCTGGCGGACACGGACGTCCTGCTCTGGTGGGGACATGCCGCCCATGGCGACGTGCAAGACGAGATCGTTGAGCGCGTGGCTCATCGCGTCTGGCAGGGCATGGGCCTCATCGTCCTGCATTCGGGACACTTCTCGAAGATCTTCAAGCGGCTGCTGGGTACTTCCTGCAACCTCAAGTGGCGCGAAGCCGGAGAGCGCGAGCGGCTCTGGACGGTCAATCCGCGCCATCCCATCACCGCGGGGCTGCCCGAGCACTTCGAGCTGGAAAACGAGGAAATGTATTCGGAACCCTTCGGCGTGCCCGAGCCGCTGGAAACGGTTTTCATCTCGTGGTTCCAGGGCGGCGAGGTGTTCCGGTCCGGGCTGACTTATCGGCGCGGCGCGGGGAACATTTTCTATTTCCGGCCGGGGCACGAGACCTATCCCACCTATCACGACGCAAATGTCGGCCTGGTGCTCAGAAACGCGGTGAAGTGGGCGCACAATCCTCTGCCCGATGTCGCCGATCCCACGGCCGCCCCCAACGTCCCGGTTACCGAGGCGCTCGAGCCGATCGAGGAGCGCGGGCCGAAACTGCACGAACACGGAGAAGAAGGCTTCAAATGACCAGTCCCGAACCCATTCGCCTGTTGATCCTGGGCACCGGCGGCATGGCGGGGCAGCACGCCCTGCATTTCAGCACCATGGAATATGTCGACGTGGTCGCCGGCGTCGATGTCGACGCCGAGAGGCTCGCCGCGTTCTGCGACAAGCACGGCATCGACAAGCGTTTCACCTCCATCGAGGATGCCCTCGCCTGGGGTGAATTCGATGCGGTGTCCAACGTCACGCCGGACAACGTGCACCACGCGACGACTATGCAGATGCTGGCCGCTGGCAAGCACGTGTTCTGCGAGAAGCCGCTGGCGACCAATCATCCCGATGCCGCCGAAATGGCTGAGGCCGCGGCGAAGGCGGGCCTCGTCGGCATGGTCAACCTGACCTACCGCAATGTTCCCGCCGTGCAAAAGGCGCGCGAAATGGTACAGGCCGGCGAGATCGGCGCCGTGCGGCATGTCGAGGCCTCCTACCTGCAGAGCTGGCTGAGTGCCCAGCACTGGGGTGACTGGCGCACCGAGAGCAAGTGGCTGTGGCGGCTGTCGAAGGATCACGGCTCGAATGGCGTACTCGGTGACATCGGCATTCACATTGTCGACTTCACCTCCTATGGGGCCGATGCGGAGGTCGAGGACGTCTATTGCCGCCTCAAGACCTTCCACAAGGCCGACAACGACCAGATCGGGACCTACCGGCTCGACGCCAATGACAGCTTCGTCATGACCGTCGACTTCGCCAACGGGGCGCTCGGCACCATCCACGCCACCCGCTGGGCGACGGGCCACGCGGATGATCTGCGTCTGCGCATCTTCGGCGAGACCGGCGGGCTTGAACTCGACTATTCCGCCCAGGCCGGTAAGGACCGCGTGTCGATCCTGCGTGCCTGCGTCGGTGAAGACATACAGACCCAGACCTGGCGCGAGATCCCGACCGATCCGGTCGAGACGAATTACCGCCGCTTCATCGACGCGGTGCGCGAAGGCAAGACGCATGAGCCGTCATTCGCCCATGCAGCGAACCTGCAGCGCATCCTCGACCGCGCCATGGCGATGGAAGACGCCACAGCGGGGGAAACCACGGTCCTCGAAGCATAGCAGACCACGGAGCGCCGCGCCCGGCGGCGCTCCGCCCTTATTCCGGCGCCGGCGACAAACTCGTCCTGCCCCTGCCGATCTCTTCCGTTCGCTTCTTTCTCCATTTCAAGTCATTGGGAACAGTGATCTTTGCGCGCGAACTTTAGAACGCATCTAAACTATTGAAATTCAATTGATTTTTGGCGACGCACGCTTTAGAAGCAATCGAACGAATTCGATGGCGGGCCCTTGATCCCCGTTGATCGGAGATGCGTTTTGCCGGAATTCGAGCCATCAGCTCGTCTCCATGCCAAGTGACGATAGCGTCTCCTTTCGCGGTGGTGCGGTGCGCCCGATGAACAACGCGAGAGACCCGATGAAACGCTTCGCCCCGCTCGCCCTTGCCGGCATCCTTGCCCTCGCCGCCACCCCGCCCGCCAGCGCCTGGAGCTACACCGACGGATCGGGGAAAACGGTCACCCTCGACAATCGGCCCGACACCCTTGTCATGCACGCCAACTCCGCCGCGGGATTGATCCCTTTTGGTATTCGTCCGGACGGAATGTATGTCGACGGGCCGGTGGAGGACGATGCGTCCCTGCAGGGGCTCGATGTCAGTGGGGTCGAGATCATCGGCGAGGCCTGGGGCGAGATCGATATCGAAAAGCTTGCGGCGCTGGCGCCGGACCTGATCGTCGCCGAATGGTGGCCACTCGAAGAGAGTTATTCGGGCATGGAGTCGAGCGCGGACGCCGATCAGGGCCAGATCAGCCGGATCGCGCCGGTCGCCGGACCGGTCCAGGGAGATTCCGTCGCCGACATGATCGCCGACTACGAGGCCCTGGCCGAAAAGCTCGGCGCCGATCTAAGAGATCCCGCCATCGCGGCCCGTAAGGAGCGGTTCGAGAAGGCGCGCGATGCGTTCAAGCAGGCCGTCGCGGCGAAACCCGGGCTGACGGTCATGGCCGTTTGGGCCGGTGAGGACGGGTTGTACGTCGCCGCGCCGGAGGGGTCGGCGGAGCTTTCCGATTTCGCGCGCTGGGGCATGGACATCGTCACGCCCGAGCATGCCGAAGACCGCGGGTACTGGGAGACGCTGAGCTGGGAGAATGCCGACAAGTACCAGCCCGACTTGATCCTGGTGGACGACCGTGCCGGTCCATCGACGCGCGAAACGGCCGAGGCGCAGCCGACCTGGACAACCATCCGGGCGGCGCAAGCCGGCCAGGTCGCGGACTGGCCGGCCTTCTGGATGCGCAACTACACGTCCTACGCCGATCAGCTCGAGGAACTGACAAAGGTGATCGAGCGGACCGATCCGACCGTCGGCGACTGATCCGATGCTGGACGTCCCCGCACAAGATCGCCTGGGGGCCCGACCGCAAAAACTCGGCGCGGGCCTCCTCTTGCTCGCGGCCTGCCTTGCCGGCATCTGTCTGCTCAGTGTCGCCGTGGGTGCGCGCGCCATTCCGCCGGGAACAGTGCTGCAGGCCCTTTTCGTCAATGATCCGTCGGTGACCGATCATGTGATCGTCATGGACCTGCGCGTGCCGCGGACGCTCCTCGGGCTGGCTGTGGGCGCAGCGCTGGGAGCCGCCGGGGCCGTGATGCAGGGCGTGACACGCAACCCCCTGGCCGATCCGGGTATTCTCGGGGTCAACGCCGGGGCGGCGCTGGCGGTGGTGCTGGGCATCTCGCTGCTCGGCCTGTCGGGAACCGGCCAACTGGTCTGGCTGGCCTTTGCGGGGGCGGCTGTTGCGACGGTTATCGTTTATTCGGTCGCCGCAACCGGCCGTGACGGCGCCACGCCGATCAAGCTCGCCCTTGCCGGTGCCGCGGTGACGGCAGCGATGCTTTCGGTGACGACGGCCATCCTGCTGACCAGCCAGCAAACGCTCGATGAATTCCGCTTCTGGCAGGTCGGCTCGCTCGCCGGGCGCGGAGCGGACGTTCTGATACAGGTCGCGCCGTTCCTCGCGGCGGGAATCGTGCTTTCCCTGATCATCGCGCGCCTGCTCGACGCCATGGCGCTGGGCGACGACGTCGCGCAGGGGCTGGGCCAGAACGTGCGGATCGCCCGCGGACTGTCCGGGCTGTGCTGGGTCGTCCTGTGCGGCAGCGCCACGGCTGCGGCGGGCCCTATCGCCTTCGTCGGGCTGGTCATTCCGCATGTGGCGCGGGCCATCACCGGGCCGAGTTATCGCTGGATCATGCCGTATGCCATCCTCCTCGGCCCGATCCTGTTGCTGGGCTCCGATATCCTGGGACGCATCGTGGCACCGCCGGGCGAATTGCAGGTCGGTATCGTGACCGCCGCCGTTGGCGCGCCGTTCTTCATCATTCTCGTCCGCCGCCGGAGGCTCGCCGCGCTATGACGACGCTGAGCCATCCGGTACACCGACGGGCCGCCGGCGTTACCGCCGCCGCGCGCCGCAAGCCGCTGCCGCGCAAACGGCTGGCCGTGACCGGGCTGGCGCTGGCGACGCTGATGCTGTTCGTGCTCGCCATGTGCCTTGGCGACTATCCGGTGACGCCGATCGGTGTCGCACAGTCCCTACTCTCCCCGCTGACGGGCGTCGCCCAACCGGGTACCGACTTCATCGTCCTCGGCGTCCGCCTGCCACGCGCGACGATGGCGGTTGTGACCGGCATCGCGTTCGGGCTGTCCGGGACGATCTTCCAGACATTGTTGCGCAATCCGCTCGCCAGCCCCGATATCATCGGGATTTCCACCGGCGCCAGCGCGGCGGCGGTCACCGGCATCGTGCTGTTCGGCCTGAGTGGCGCCGCGATCTCCGGCTTTGCGCTGGCGGGCGGGGTCGCGACAGCTCTGGCGATCTACCTGCTGGCCTGGCGTGACGGGCTGGGCCCTTACCGGATCGTGCTGATCGGGATCGCCATGGCGGCCATCCTGACGGCGGTGATCTCCTACATGTTTACCAGGGCGCGGCTGACGACGGTGCAGAAGGCGCTGACCTGGCTGACGGGGAGCCTGAACAGCGTCAGCGCCGACCAGCTTCTGCCGCCGGTGCTCGCGCTGTGCGTGCTGGTACCGGCCGCGCTGGTCATGTTGCGCCCGTTGAAGAACCTGCAACTGAGCGACGACGTGGCCCGGTCGCTCGGAACGCGCCCCGAACTCGCCTACCCCGCGCTCATCGCCATCGCCGCGGCACTGGTCGCCTTCGCAACTGCCGCCGTGGGGCCGGTGACCTTCGTCGCCTTCCTCGCGGGCCCGATCGGCCGCCGGCTGGCCGGCACCGGCGATCCCGCCTTCGCGGCGTCGGCGCTCAGCGGCGCGGCGATCATGCTGGGGGCGGACACGATCGCTCAGCATTTCCTGGGTAACAGCCAGCTGCCGGTCGGCGTCGTCACGGGCGGGTTCGGCGCGGTATTCCTCATCTGGCTTCTCGTTCTCTCCAACCGCGCGGGGCGCGTGCAATGACAACCGAGTTCGCAACCGGAGCCGGCAAGGTGCCCAACCCGGCCCTGACCGCCGAAAGCCTCTCGCTGAGCTATGAAGCGGCCGACGTGATCGAGGGGCTCGACATCGCTATTCCCGCGGGCCGGCTCACGGTGATCGTCGGTGCCAATGCGTGCGGCAAGTCCACGCTGCTGCGGGGCCTTGCACGGCTGATGGCGCCGAAATGCGGCACGGTGTATCTCGACGGCAGGTCGATCCACTCGATGTCCACGCGCGAGGTAGCGCGGCTGATGGGCGTCCTGCCGCAAAGCCCCACCGCGCCCGAGGGCATCACGGTGACCGATCTCGTGGGGCGCGGGCGCTATCCGCACCAGGGATGGTTCCGCAAGTGGCAGGCGGGCGACGATGCCGCGGTCGCCGATGCGCTGGCTGCAACCGACACCCTGGACCTTGCCAGCCGCACGGTGGACTCGCTCTCCGGCGGGCAGCGCCAACGCGTATGGATCGCCATGGCACTGGCCCAGCAAACCGGCATCCTGATGCTGGACGAGCCGACCACCTATCTCGATGTCAGTCACCAGGTGGATATGCTCGACCTGCTGACCGACCTTGTGCACCAAGGGATGCGCACGATCGTCCTGGTCCTGCACGACCTCAACCTCGCCTGCCGCTATGCCGACCACATCGTGGCGATGAAAAGCGGGCGCATCGTCGCGAAGGGCGCGCCATCCCAGGTAATCACGGCCGACGTGGTGCACGACGTGTTCGGGATGCGGGCGCAAATCGTGCCGGATCCGGTGTCCGCGACACCGATGGTCGTCCCCATCGGGCGACATTATGGGGAGGGTGTGCGGTAGGGGCTTGGATGTGCTCTGCATTGCTCTGAACATCCGCTTTCCATTCTCCCCATGCCTTCCCATCCCTCCTCGCTGTCACCCCGGCCC
>CAZNHG010000035.1:0-2062 GCA_964572555.1 uncultured Devosiaceae bacterium
CGACGAGTAGTGTGCATCCCGAACAATCTTTGCGAGGGCCCGCCGGTTCGCCGGCGGGCCTTTTCGATTCAGGCCCCGGCGTCCGGGGGCAGGGCGATGCGCCGTGTCACCGCGATGTTGTCGAGAAAATCCGGGTCGTGGCTCGCCACGATCAGCACGCCGTCATAAGCGCTCAGCCCGGCCTCGATGGCGGCGATGGCCTGGAAATCGAGGTGGTTGGTCGGCTCGTCGAGCAGCAGGATTTCCGGCGGGTTCACGGCGCCCAGTGTACAGGCCAGCCCCACGCGCAGCCGCTCGCCGCCGCTGAGCTCGTCCACGGGTCGCAGCGCCGTTTCGGCGCGGAACAGAAAGCGGGCGAGGGCGGCGCGGCAGTCGGTTTCGCTCGTTTCCGGATTGAGTCGCTTGAAGTTGTCGCGGATCGTCGCGTCCGGCTCGAGCATGCCCACATGCTGATCGAGCAGTGCTGAACGGCCGCCCCGGCGCAGCGTGCCGGTTTCCACCGGCAAAGTGCCGTGGATCATGTGCAGCAGCGTCGTCTTGCCGCTGCCATTGGCGCCGGTCAGGGCGATGCGCTCGGGGCCTGTCACGCGCAGGTTGAAGCCGCAGTAAAGCGGCGGCGTGCCCGGCCGTCCGACGCTTACATCGATCAGTTCCAGCATGGTCCGCCCCTGCGGCACGCCGGTGCCGGGCAGTTCGACCCTGGGCGCGCTCAGCCGTTCGACGTTCTCGCGGGCCTCCTGCGCGGCGGCCGACGCGTCGCCGATCCGGTCCGTGCCCGCTGCCGCGAGCTTGCCCGTCGTGCCCTCGGCGCGGTTACGCATGGCGTTCAAAAGGATTTTCGGCGTATCGCCCTTGGCGCGTGCCTTGCGCCCCTGGCTCGCGCGCTTTTCCTGGCGCTCGCGGGTACGCTGCACCTTGCGCCGGGTCTGGACTAGTTCCTTTTCCGCGTGCTCGAGGTCCGCTTCCGCGGCGGCGCGTTCGGCGGCCTTGCGCTCGGCATAAATGTCCCAGTTGCCGCCATAGCTCTTCACGCCGAGGGAGGAGATTTCGACGATCCGGTCCATTTCCCGCAGCAGGGTGCGGTCGTGGCTGACCACCAGCGCGCCGCCGCGCCAGCTGACCAGAACGGCGGCGATGGCGGCGCGGCCTTCGGCATCGAGATCGTTGGTCGGCTCGTCGAGGATCAGCATGTCGGGCTCGGCGAACAGCAGGGCCGCGAGGGCGACGCGTGTGCGCTGGCCGCCGCTCAGCTGGGTGAGCGGGTGATGGGGAGAAAGCGAGTCGAGCCCGACCTTTGCCAGTGCTTCTTCAAGGCGCGATTCAAGCGTCCAGTCGGCGTTCGCCGTATCCTCCAGGCTACCGTCGCCCGATAACGCCCGCGCCAGCGTCGCCATAGCGTCGCGCACCCCGAAGGCGTCCGCGACGGTCGCGCCCGGCACCGGGGTGAGATCCTGCGCCAGCACGCCGACCGTGCCGTCGCGTTGAACCGTTCCCGAGGACGGGGACAGGTCACCGGTGACCAGGTTGAGAAGCGTGGTCTTGCCGATGCCGTTGGCGCCGATCAGGCCGACGCGCTCGCGCCCGAAGGCGAGGTCGAGACCGGTAAAAAGGGCGCGGCCGTCAGGCGTTGTGTAGGAAACCGCGTTGAGGGAGATAACAAGCATGGAGGGACTCCGGGGCGAATGCGTTGCGGGCTGCGACTGCAATCGTCCGGTCTTCCATCATGCACCTGCCTGTTGGTGTTGCGGTTCGCCGACCAAGATAGGTAGCGGGGCAGGTGAGTCAAGGCCCTTCCGGGCGTGGAGTATTCCGCAATATGGGAGGCCGTGCCGCGCGCGCTCCCTCCCCCTTGAGGGGAGGGATGCCGGCAGGCAGGGTGGGGGTCGGGCCCAAAGGGCCCATCAAGGAATCCTGCGCCCAGTGGACAGCATGCATTTTAGATTGGCCCTAACGGGCCGACCCCCACCCTGACCCTCCCCTCAAGGGGGAGGGAGGCGCCGCCACCTTCTGCGCTATCCCAGATACCGGCTCTCCAGATGCCGCTTGAAATGATCCGGGTTCA
>CAZNHG010000035.1:2162-18034 GCA_964572555.1 uncultured Devosiaceae bacterium
CTGCGCTATCCCAGATACCGGCTCTCCAGATGCCGCTTGAAATGATCCGGGTTCAGCGGCTCTCCCGTCGCCCGGGTCAGCAGTTCCGGCGTGCTCCAGCGGGCGCCCTGCGCCCAGATCTTTTCCCGCCGCCAGTTGTTGATCCCGGCGAAATTGCCGTTGCGGATCTGCTCGCGTGCGTCGGGCTGGTCCTTTTCCAGTGCCGCCCATTGCTGGGCCGCCATCATGGCCCCCAGCGTGTAGGACGGGAAATAGCCGAACAGGCCGGCGGGCCAGTGCACGTCCTGCATGGGCCCGTTGGCCGGGTCGGAGATGGTATTGAGCCCCAGATATTCGCTCATGCGCGCGTTCCAGGCCTCGGGAATGTCCTTCACCGCCAGCGTGCCGGCCACCAGCTCCTGCTCCATTTCGAAGCGCAGGATGATGTGGAGGGGATAGGTGACCTCGTCGGCGTCGACGCGGATCAGGCTGCGCTCGACGTAATTCACCCGTGCCAGCACGTCGTCGATGTCCCAGCCGGGAATGGCGCCGGCGCCCATGTGTTCGTGCACCAGGGGCAGCGCCCATTCCCAGAAGTCGGCGCCGCGCGCCACCTGCATCTCGACGAACAGGCTCTGGCTTTCATGCGCGCCCATGCCGCGGGCGTGGTTGGTCGGCCAGTGGGCGTTCTCGCGCGGCAGGCCCTGCTCGTAGAGCGCGTGGCCCGTCTCGTGCAGGATCGCCAGCAACGAGGAGAGAAACTCGTCCGTGCGGTAGCGCGTGGTCATGCGGATATCGGTGGGCGCGCCGCCGCAGAACGGGTGGTGCGAGACGTCGAGCCGGCCGTGATTGAAGTCGAACCCCATCGCCTTCATCGCCGCCACCCCCAGTTCACGCTGGTTCTCGACGGGGTAGGGGCCGTTGAAATCCTTCAGCGGGCGGCGCGACAGGCGCTCTTCCTGCGCTGTCAGGACCTTGGGCAGGAAGTCCTTGAGAAACGCCTTGAGGTCCTCGAATACCGGCGCGACGGTTGCCACCCGGTTGCCGGGGTCGAACTGCTCCATCAGCGCGTCATAGGGCTCCAGCCCCAGTGCGTCGCCGCGCAACTGCGCTTCCTCGCGCATCATCGCGACGACGTTCTCAAGCGCCGGAACGAAGGCCTGCCAGTCCCCCTTGGGCCGCAGGTCGCGCCAGAGCTGTTCCGAACGCATGGCGGCCTCCGACTGCCGGCGCACGAAATCCGACGGCAGGCAGGTGGCGTTGGTGTACAGCCGCTCGATTTCGCTCAACGCAAGCTTTTGCTCCTCGTCGAGGTCCTCGCTCTTCGCCGTGTCGATCCAGCCGGCGATCTGCGGCGCGGTGGCGCGCTCGTGCTGCAGCGCGGCCAGGTCCGAGACGGCCCTGGCCCGCATCTCTCCGGCACCCGCAGGCATGTTGGTGGCCTCATCGGCGTGCAGAATCCCCAGGGCATATCCCAGCGACTCCTGGGCGCGGGCGTGGTCGTCGAGTTTTTGCCAGGACATGAAGGCTCCGGAAGGCGTGATGGCGGGTTGCGCCAGATGACGGGTTTTTGCCCTGATTGGCAAGGGCTGCGCTGCCGTGCCGGAGTGCGATCTCCTGTACTGCCGCAGGTCAAGGCCCCCTCACCCGGCGCTTGCGCGCCGACCTCTCCCCGGCGGGGAGAGGTGTGAGTGCCGCGCCGCTTGCCCCGCGCCCCCACTTCTCCCTTTGGGGGAGAAGTCGGACCGACAGGTCCGGATGAGGGGGCCTTGGCGGCACGGCACAGACCCAACCGTTCCGGTGCACGGCCCCCGCCACGGGCCTCACGCAATCGCCCGCAATACATTGCACCGCCTCCATTGCCTCCCTACATCTCGGTTCAGCGCTTGCGCGTGGAAATTTTGCCTGATAATGGGTCAATATTGCTGACATAATAGGTTGCCGAAATGGATACCGCGCTCGTCATCGGCTTTCTTCTTCTCGCCGTTCCCGCCTTCTTCACGCCTGGGCCCAACAACCTGATGTTGCTGACCTCGTCGGCCAAGTTCGGGCCGGTGCGCACGATTCCGCACGCGGGCGGGATCGTTCTGGGGTTCCCGTTCATGGTGTTCGCGGTCGGGCTCGGGCTGGGGGAGGTTTTCACGATGTACCCCATGCTCAAGACCGGCCTGCAGTACGTGGCGGCCGTGTATTTCCTGTGGATGGCGTGGCAGCTTCTGGGGCTGAAGATCGGGTCGGCCAGCGGGGCGGAGAAGCCGATGACGCTGTTCCAGGCGGCGCTGTTCCAATGGGTGAACCCGAAGGCCTGGGCCATGGCGACGAGCATCGTCGCGGCGTTTGTCGTGCCCGGCGAGGCGCGGATGATGAGCATTGCGCTGGTGACCGCCGGGTGCCTGGCGCTGGCGCCGCTGTCGAGCACGCTGTGGATGGTTTTCGGCCAGCAGTTGCAGGCGATCCTCAGGCGCACGGGAACCGAGCGCTATCTGGGGGTGATTCTGGCGGCCCTCATGGTCGTTGCGGTCGTGCTGTTTCTTGTTTGACCGTATGGGGATAGACTGTCACGAAACCGTAGCGGAATCTCGGCAAGGTCCGCACGTCGTTGCAGCCAGAGGAGCAGATTCGCCACATGGCTAGTCAGGACGAGGTGAGGCGCGTCAGGGCGCTGTTCATATCGGATGTGCATCTTGGCATGCGCGCCATCCAGGTCCGGCGGCTGCTCGACTTCCTCAAGCGGCACGACGCCGACATGATCTACCTGGTCGGGGACATTCTCGACGGGTGGCGGCTGCAGAAGTCGTGGCGCTGGCCCAGCGAATACAACGAGCTGATGCAGGTGTTGCTGGAGAAGGCGGGCGCGGGCGCCCGCGTCGTCTATCTGCCGGGCAATCACGACGAGTTCCTGCGCGAGTATCTCGGCACCTATTTCGGCGAGGTCGAGTTCATCGACCGCACCATCCATACCAGCGCGCAGGGGCTGACCTATCTCGTCATCCACGGCGACCAGTTCGACGTGGTGGTGCGCCACGCCAAGTGGCTCGCCCATGTGGGCGACTGGGCCTACAATGCCGCCCTCAGGGTCAACATCGTCATCAACTGGATCCGCCGCCGGCTGGGGCTGAGCTATTGGTCGCTGTCGGCCTGGGCCAAGCAGAAGGTCAAGGGCGCGGTCAGCGTGATCGGGCGGTTCGAGGAGGCGCTGTCGCTCGAGGCGCAGCAGTCCGGTGTCGACGGGGTCATCTGCGGGCACATTCACCATGCCGACATGCATGAAAAGCTCGGCATTCACTACATCAACACCGGCGACTGGGTGGAAAGCTGCACCGCCGTCGCCGAGACGTACGACGGTGCGTTCGAACTGATCCACTGGACGGTGGCGCACCCGGAAAAGCCCAAGCGGCGCAACAAGGCGAAGAAGGTTCCGGTCAGTGGCTAGGGTTCTGATCGTCACGGATGCCTGGTATCCGCAGACCAACGGGGTCGTGCGGTGCCTCGATTCCGTGGGCATGGAGCTGAAAAAGCGGGGTGCCGAGGTGGTCTATCTCACGCCGGCGCTCTACTGGACGGTGCCGATGCCGACCTATCCGGAAATCCAGCTCGCGCTTGCGCCCATCGGAGCGGTGGGGGATTTCATCGACCGGCAGGGGGCCGACCACATCCACATCGCCACGGAGGGGCCGCTGGGATTCCAGGCGCGGCTGCACTGCGAGGGGCACGGGCTGGCTTTCACCACCAGCTATCACACGCGCTTTCCCGAATACGTCACCGCCCGCATGCCGCTGCATTTCGAAGGGCCGGCGGAGTTGAGCTATGCCTATCTGCGCTGGTTCCATGCCGATGCCGCGGCGACGCTGGTTCCCACGCCGTCGGTGGCCCGCGATCTCGAGGCCCGCGGGTTCGAGCACCTCGTCGTGTGGTCGCGCGGCGTCGACACGGCCCAATTCTCGCCGGGCCCCAAGACGCTGTTCGGCGATCTGCCGGGGCCGCACCTGCTCTATGTCGGCCGTGTTTCGGTCGAAAAGAACGTAGAGGCGTTTCTTGAGCTCGATGTGCCGGGCAGCAAGATCGTGGTGGGTGACGGCCCGCAGCTCGAGGAGCTCAAGCGGCGCTTCCCCGAGGCGCATTTCGCCGGGCGCCGGACGGGGGGCGATCTCGCGGCGCACTACCGCAGTGCCGACGTGATGGTGTTCCCCAGCAAGACCGATACCTTCGGCAACGTGATGATCGAGGCGCTGGCCTGCGGTACGCCGGTGGCGGCCTATCCGGTCACCGGGCCCGTCGATGTGCTCACCGATCCGGCGAGCGGGGCGATGAATGCCGATCTCGGCGTGGCGGTTCAGGAGGCGCTGACCCTCTCGCGTGCGGCGGCGTGCGCGCATGCGGCGACCTTCACCTGGGCGCACTGCGCGGACCAGTTCGAGTCCGCCCTCGTGCCCGCGCATATGCGGCATACGCACGCTGCCTAAATCGCCCGGCGATTGAGATTCTGAGTGGTCGCGCCGGTTAAGCGAAAAACCGGTTTCCACTTCTTCTGGACACGCTCCAGGCACCATCCCGTTGGGCCCGTTTTGACATTTCAGTGGTTTGACCGATAATACCGGCGTCTTGCCAACGCGGCGGGGCGGGCGCAGTCTTGTGCCCTGAATCACCATGAGCAATCCCGGAGCCCCGGTTATATGGGTCTGCCCCTCGCGGAGCGGCTGCGCTCGCCCGCCGGCCGTACAGCGCTGTTCTACTTCACCCTGTTCTCGATCCCCGCGGTGGCGAACCCGTATCTGGCCATCTGGCTGGCGGACCGGGGCCTGAGCGAATCCCAGATCGGTACGATCAACGCCACGCCGATCTTCATCATGATCATGCTCAACCTCGTCGTCGGCCGCATCGCCGACCGCGCCAGCGACTGGCGGCAGGTGATCGTGATGGGGGCGTTCGTCGCGTGTATCGCGCCGATCATCCTGTTCTTCGTCGACGGCTTCTGGGGCATCCTGATCGTCTGGTCGATGGTCATCGTGCCGTTCCAGGCCATCGCCCCTGTTACGGATGCCGCCGCCATCCGCATGATGCGGCGGACGGGCGGGAAGTTTGGCGTGGTGCGCATGTGGGGAACCATCGGGTTCCTGGCCATCACGCTGATCGCCGGCGTGCTGCTCGACTGGTTCGGGCCCGAGGTGTTCGTGCCGATCATCCTCGCGGTCAGCCTCCTCCGGGCCGGCATGTCGCTGCAATTACCCTATTTCCGGGCGACCGGCGAGACCGCGCATAGCCATCGGGGCGAAGCGTTGTCGGAGGTCGAGCCGGTGAGCCCGCTGGTGGCGACGCGTCTCAAGGAAATCTGGCGGCCCTGGTTCATGGTCGCGCTCATCGGGACGGCCTTCGTGCACGGCAGTCACATGCTGCAGATGGCACTGGGTGCGCTGCTGTGGCAGGAGCAGGGGATATCGCCGCGCACGATCGGCCTGTTGTGGGCGATCGCGCCGACCGGGGAAATCCTGGTGATGCTGTATTTCGACAAGCTCACGAAGCGCTTCTCGGCGCGGCACCTGCTGTTCACGGCAGCGGTTTTCTCTGTCGTTCGCTGGGTCGGGTTCGCTATGGAGCCGGGGGTCTGGGGATACGCCGCCCTGCAGATGCTGCATCTTGGCAGCTTCGGGCTGGCCTATATGGGCATTGTCAATTTCATCGCGAACTGGACGACCGAGGACATCGCCGCGCAGGCGCAGAGCGCGTTCATCGTCATCCGCCAGATCGGCATGGTGATCGCCTTTGCCGGCTTCGGCGTTCTGGTCTCGGCCGTGGGGAACGATGCGTTCTACATCGCCTCCGGCGTGGCCGCCGTCGGGGGCGTGCTCATCCTGTTGTCCCTGGTTCTGATGAGCCCGAAACGCGAGCGCAGCGAGCAGGATATGGCGACGTCCTGAGCCGGTTTGTCAAACGTTTGGGCGGCGCCGGCCGTCACACATTACCGCTGGAGTTGATCCGATGCCCGGGCTGTCCAAGCCGAATCCGTCTCTGACGCCCGAAGTCCGGGCGGGGGTGTTCTATTTCACCATGTTCGGCTCGCCGGGCGTCGTCGGGGCGTATTTCGCCATCTGGCTGGCCGGGCAGGGGATCGGTCCCGGCGATATCGGCATCATCAATTCGACGCCGATCTTCATCATGCTGGTGCTCAATCTCGTCGTGGGGCGCATCGCCGACCGCGCGGGCGACTGGCGCACGGTCATCGTCGTGGGGTGCGTGCTGGCGGGCATCATGCCGCTCGCCCTGTTCTTCGTCGACGGTTTCTGGGGCATCCTGATCGTCTGGACGCTGTCGGTCATCCCCTTCGCCTCCATCGCTCCGGTGATCGATGCCGCGACCGTGCGCATGACGCGGCGGCGGGGGAGCAACTTCGCGCCAATCCGGGCGTGGGGGACCATCGGCTACATGGTGTGGCTCGCCGTGACGGGCTACATCGTCGCGTTTCTCGGTGAGCCGTCGTTTCTCTATGTCCTCGCCTTCGTGTGCGTGCTGCGGGCCGTCGCCTCGTTGCAACTGCCGCATTTCAGGTCCCCGGACGGGCAGACGGCCAAGCCGGCCGTCGCGGTGGCGCGGCGGCTGGGCGAGGCGCTCAAGCCGTGGTTCCTGCTGCCCCTTCTGGGTTTCGCCACCGTGCAGAGCACGCTGATGATCCTGAACACCTTCGCCGCGCTGGTGTGGAAGGATGCCGGGATCTCGCCGGCGATCATCGGTCCGTTGCTGGCGCTCGGGGCGGCCTCGGAGGTCGTCGTGATGTTCGTGTTCGCGCGGATCGCCAAGCGGTTCACCGCCCGTCATCTCATCCTGATCGCCACGCTCGTGAGCGTCGTGCGCTGGGGCGTGATGGCATTCGATCCGCCCGTGGCGGTGCTGGCGCTGTTGCAGCTCACCCACGGTATCTGTTTCGGGTTCGGCTATCTGGGGGTGGTGAACTTCATCGCCAACTGGACGGGCGAGGACATGGCCGCCGAGGCGCAGAGCCTGGCGGTGATGATGCAGCAGGGGATTTCCGTTCTCGCGGTCTTCGCCTTCGGCTTCCTGCTCGAATCCATGGATGCGCGGGCGTTCCTCGCGGCGGCGGCATTCTGTCTCGTCGCGGCGGGGTTCGTGATGGTATCGCTGCGTCTGCGCCGGTCGAGTGCCGAAGCGGAAAACAGCCCCGCGTGAGTTCCACGCGGGGCCGTCAGTTTCGGCTTGGAGGTCCGGGCTCTTGACGGCCCTGAATTGAGAGGTTAGCGCAGCCGGCCGCTGGCATGGGCGAGCATGGCGTAGACCTTGCCGCGGTCGGACAGCAGGTGCTCCTGCATCGAGCCGTTGCCGTCGGAGGCCGCGCTGCCGAGCCACTGCTCGAACTCGTCCATGTAGGCATTGGCCGTGCCGGCGAAATCATCGTCGCGCTGCAGCTTCTTGCGCACCTCGTCATAGGTGCCCTGGCCGGTCAGCGTGTAGATGCGGCGCGAGAAGACGTTGCTCTCGCCCGAGCGATAACGCTGCCATGCCTCGGAGAGGGCCTTTTCGTCGACCGCACGGGCAACGTCCTGGGTGAGGTTGCTCAGCGTCACGCCCTGCTGGCCTTCGGCTTCGGCCTGCTGATTGGCCGAGGCGTTGCGCAACACGTCGCGCAGCCAGCCGCCATTGGCGTTGTCGCGGGCGGTCCCGTTGGGGCGCTGCGGCTGCTGCTGGGACTGCTGCGGTTGGGGCCGGGCCTCCTGCGGCTGGCGCGGCTGCTGTTCGGGGGCCTCCTGGCGCGGAGCCTGCTGAGCCGGCGCCTCGCGCGGCGTGCTCTGCGAGCGCATCAGCGTGGCGACGGCGGAGCGTTCCTGTGCTTCGGCCTCGGACAGGCGCCGGGGGTCTGGGCGAGACTGCTCTTCCTCGCTGCGGCGCGGCTGCTCGGCGGCAGGCCGCTCGTGGCCGGAGCCGCCCGTGTCGCGCGGGGCCTGCTCAATGCGCTGGCGGGAGACGCCGGTATTGCGCGGGCTCACGTCGTGGGTGCCCGGCTGGGCATGCACGATGGCGTTGAGCTCGTTGAGCGCCTCGATCTGCTCGGCCACGACGCGGCGCATGGCGGCGGCGCTGGCGCGGGTTTCCTCGGGCAGTTCGACAACGCCGCGCTGGAGCTCAGACCGGGTGGCCTCGAGCTCGCTGCCGACCTGGCTGGCCGTGGTGCGCATGGCCTCGGCCGTCTCCGAGAAACGCTGGGTGGCGTCGGCGAAGGTGCTCTGCATCTCGGCGAGGATCTCGCGCTGCACTTCGCGCATGGATTCGCCGGCCCGCTGGCTCTGCTCGCCCGCGGAGCGGGAGAAAGCGTCGAGCCGCTCGTTGACCGTGTCGGTCGTGGCGTTGAGCGATTCTTCCATGGCGCGGCGGGCATTGGCCAGCCGCTCCTCGGTGTCGGTGACCGTGCTGGAGATGGAGCCGGCAAAGCCGCGCATGCGCTCGTCGATCTCGTCGGCCCGCGAGGTGAAGCTCGATACAAGGGCCTCCATGGCACTGCGGCGGCCTTCGAGCGTGTCGATCGTCATGTTGCCGGCGTTGTTCAGCGACTCCGCGGCGTTGTTGATGTTGGCCGTCTCGGTATCGAGATTGTTCAGCAGGGCGCCGAACTCGTTGACCATGGATTCGATGGTCGTCTGCAGCGCGCCGACGTGCTGGGAGACCAGCTGGCCGGCCTGCTCGGTCGAGGTAACCGCGTCGCGCACGGTGTCGGCGTAAGCCGTGGTGTGGCTCGACACCGAACTCTCGAGCTGGGCGAGGTTGTCGGTCGAGGTCTCCAGCACCCGCTGCAGCAGCAAGTTGCTGTCGTTGAGCTTCTGCAACGCCGTGCCGACATCCTCGAGGATGCGCGAGGAGGACTCGGACATGAGCCGTTCGGATTCCTGCGCATTTTCGTCCAGTGCCTGTCGCAGGATGTTGCCGTGATTGCGCAGGGCGCTTTCCAGCTCGCCCGACCGGCGGTCGATAAGCTCGGAGAAGCTGTCGGAGTGCTCGGTGATGGACTTGTTGATATCCGCCACCTTCTCTCCGAGCTGGTTGGCCGTGTCGACGGCGCGGACCTCCACCAGGTCCTCGATATGGCGCGCGGCCTCCTGCACCTGCTCCAGCGCCGAGCGTACGGCGACGTCCATGCGCGATGCGCTCTGCTCGACGTCGTTGGAAATGGTCAGCGAGGCGCTGGCGATGCGCGAGCCGATCGTCTCCTCGATCTGGTCGGCGCTGGCCTCGAGATCGCTCATCGACTTGCTCAGCGTCGAACTGATGCTCTCGTTGAGCCCGGCCAGGCGATCCGCGGTGATGTCGGCGCGGGCCGTGATGGCCTCGGGCAGGGTGCCCAGGCGCTGGTCGACCATGTCGGTGATCGACAGCCGCGCCGCGTCGACGCCGCCCTCGATGGTGTGCGCGGCGTTCTGGGCGCTCTCCGAGATGCTGCCCGCTGCCATATCGATGCGCGCTGTGAGCCCGGACTCGGCGTCGGACAGGCGCGCGATAGCGGCGCGCAGGGCCTCGTCCATACGGTCGGCGCTCTGCTCGATGTCGTTGGAGATGTTTTGCGAGGCGCTGGCGAGGCGTGCGCCAATGGTTTCCTCGATCTGGTCGGCGCTGGTCTCGAGATCACCCATCGACTTGCTCAGCGTCGAGCTGATGCTCTCGTTGAGCGCGGCCAGACGGTCGGCGGTGATGTCGGCACGGGCCGTGATCGCCTCGGGCAGGGTGCCCAGGCGCTGGTCGACCATGTCTGTGATCGACAGCCGCGCCGCGTCGACGCCGCCCTCGATCATCTGCGCGGCGTTCTGGGCGCTCTCGGAAATGTTGCCCGCGGCGGAGTCGATGCGCGCGGTCAGGCCGGATTCCGCGTCGGACAGGCGCTCCACGGCGGAGTCGACCTCGCGGCCGATGCTCTCGTTCACATCGGAGATCTTGCCGGTGATGATCGCCGAAACGTGGCTGGCGCGGCCTTCCATGGTCTCGCTGACCGAGCGCATGGCCTCGTCGACGCGCGACTGCATGGTTGCGCCCTGCGAGTCGATGGAATTGGCGAGAGCCTCGCCTTCGGAGCGAATGGTCTCCGCAAGCTGGCTGGTGCTCTGCTCGAAGCGGCCCGACATGGCTTCGGTTTCCGCCGAAAGGGCGTCCGAGAGGCCTTGCGTCCGGGTTTCGAGCGTTGAATCGAACTCCCTGGCCCGGTTCTCCAGGGTCGAGTCGAGCTCGCGGGACCGGGTCTGGATGGTGGAGTCGAACTCTCGTGTGCGCGTTTCCAGCGTGGAGTCGAGCTGATTGGCGCTCTGCTCGATGCGGCTCGACATCGCCTCTGTGCCGGTCGAAAGCGCGCTCGACAGGCCCTCGGTGCGGGTCTCGAGGGTGGCGTCGAGTTCACGGGCGCGGGTTTCGACGGTCGAGTCGAGTTCCTGCATGCGGCTTTCGAGGGTGCTCGAAAGCTGCTGCGTGCTCTGGTTGATGCGGCCGGACATGGTCTCTGTCTGCGCCGCGACGGAATCGGACAGGGACTGGGTGCGCGTGTCCAGCGTGTCGCCGAATTCACGGGTGCGCGAGTCGAGCACGCCCGAGAGCTTCTCGGTGCGGTCGTCCAGAACCTCGCCGAACTCGCGGGTGCGGGTGCTCATGGCCTCGGAAAGCTGCTGGCTGCGATTGCCCAGCTTCTCGGCGAACTCCCTGGTGCGCGCGGAAATGGTCGAGCCCAGCTCGTCCGCGCGGCCGGAGATGGTCGAGTCGAGTTCCTGCGTGCGCTCGGAAAGCGTGGAGCCCAAAGCCTCGGTGCGGTCGCTCAGGGTGGCGCCCAGCTGGTCGGCGCGGGTGCGCACAACCTCGTCGAGGTGGCTGGTCTTCTCGTCCAGCGCCGATTCCAGAAGGTTCGCGCCCTGGGTGAAGCGCGTGGTGTGGTTGTTGAGCGCCTCGATGATGCGCTCGCCCTTGTCGCCCACCACGGCGTCGACCTCGGCCAGCCGCGAGTCGATGATCAACGAGACTTCCTCGGCACGGGCGTCGAGCTGCTGCAGCGTCTGGGTGCCGGCATTGCCGATGTAGCTGCCGGCGTGCTCGGTCGTCTCGTCCATGGCCTTGCTGATCTCGAGAAGCGAGGTCTGCAGGCGGCTGTCGAGCGCGTTGAGCTTGATGTCCATGTTCTCGTCGAGCCGGTCGGCGATGGCGCTCAGCGACCGCTCGGCGGTTGCCGTGCGCTCGCCGAGGTCGCTTGTGACGCGCGAGCCGATGGCGTCGAGCGCATCGTTCATCGCATGGCCGCGGCTTTCGAGGTCGGTGATGAAGATCTCCGAGCTGTCCCGCAGGGTATTGGCGAGGGCGGAGGTCTTCTGCTCCAGCGCGTCCGTCATGGCGGCGGAGCGGCTGTCCAGCTCCTCGGTGAGGACGTTGATGCGCCCGTCGATGACGTTGGACATCTCCTCGGTGCGCTTGCCGAAGGCCTGCTCCACGCGGTCGGCGCGGTCCTCGAAGGCCGAGTCGAGCCTGTCCGCCCCGGAGTCGATGGCACCCAGAAGTTCGTTGCTCCGCTCCCCGACCGTGGCGACGAGTCTTTCGGAGCGCTCATCGATGGCGGAATTGAACTCGTCGGTGGCGCTGGCGACGGAGGTACGGATCTCCTCGCCGCGCTCGTTGATCGTTCCCGACAGCCGGGTGCCCATGCTGTCGATGTCCTCGATCATGTGGTTGTGCGCCTCGACGATGGCCTCGCGCACGCGGTCCGCATTGGTGATGACGGACTCGCGCTGGGCGGCCAGCTCCTGAATGAGGCTGCGCAGGCGGATTTCGTTGTCGGAGTAGGTACGCTCGAGCGAGGTGACCTCGTTGTGCACCATCACTTCCAGCTCGCCGGCGCGGGAGAGGGCACGCTCCAGCCCGTCGCCGAGCGCGTTGACCTCGCGGCGTACCGCCTGGCCGACCGAGGCGACCTTGTCGGAGGCGGTGGTCTCTGGTTCGGCGAGCCGCATGGCGGCCTGGGTCATCGAGCGCGCGGCGAGGCGCAGGTCCTGCGCGCGGCGCGCCAGAACGGCGATGGCGAAGAAGCCGAGAACGGGCAGGACGCCGAGGGCGACGAGCCCGACGAATTCCGAGGTGGCGATGAAGTCGCCCCACTGGGCGGGCGAGGCCAGGCTGTCCCCGAAGCGGAGCCAGCCCAGATAGCCGGTGCCGCCGAGCCAGAGAACGGAGACCACAAGGGCGATCCACAGCGGCGCGGACGAGGGGCGCGCCTGCATGGACTGATAAAAGCGCGAGGAGGCGAACCGGTCGTCATTGGCGGCCGAGGTGGCGCGGCCGGCGATCTTCTCGGCCGTGCGCTCGCGCTCGGCGGGCTCGGATGCCCGTGCGGGTTTGGAAGCCCCGGACTTTTGCGAGGTGTCCCCGGTTTCCTCGTCGGCGTTCTCGGTGTCCTCGATCTTGAAGACCGAGTCCTTGAGCGCGTTTTCGACAGCGGAAAACGCCAGCGCTGCGGGATCCTGTGCGGTGGAATCGGATTTGTTAGCCATACTCTTTACAACTCTCGCCAAGGCTCAATCTTTGCCCATAAGGCGGCAAGGTCGTGACATGGCAGAGCCATCTCGCGATGGCTCCAACAAAAAGCCTCTCCGGACGCTGATGTGCCCCTAGAGTGCCCTCCAGACTACGCCGCCTTGCGCTGGTACCAACCAAGAAGAAATGGAGCACCGCCGCAAGCTCAATCATTATTAAAAAACCGTTAAACTTGCAAGGCGGTTAATGCCGTTTCAAGGCGGCAATCCCCGGTTTTCTCGCCTTAAGGGCCCGTTCATCGGTGCGGGCCTAGACTGGGCGGGTGGACGTGGCTCGGTCGAGGAAATTGGGGATCAAAGTGGCACATACAGCACCGGCGCAGGACGCGCGACACCCAGAGGGGCAAACGGCACAGGATCGCGTCATCGATCTCGTGCATCTCGCCAAGCAGACCCTTGGCGACAGGGGGCTGGAGCAGGAAGTCCTGCGCATCTACGAGCAGGCCTGCCGCACCTATCTCGGCGGCGTGAAGGCCGCACAGTCGGAACAGGAACTCAAGGTCAACCTGCATTCGCTCAAGGGCGCATCCGCCGGGGTCGGCGCGCATGCGGTGGCGAACGCCGCGCGGGCCGGCGAGGCGGAACTGCGCGAGACGGGTGCGGTTTCCGACGAGACCGTGCAGGACATCGGCTTCGCGGTCGAAGAGGTCAGCACCTACATCGCGGACCTTCTCAAGGCCTGAATTCTTCCCGGCGGCACCCGCCGCCGGCAGAACGCCGGACGGCGCCGGTGATCCCCGCCGGCGCGAACGGCGCCGTCTCCCTTCATTGCCATCCGCCACGCACGGCAGCTATGCCGGCCGCCGCCTTGCAGCCCGCGCGCCGCGCCGCTATATGCGCTGTGAACAAAGGAGCAGACAAATCCCTGAAACGGCAAAGATCACGTTTATCGAGGCGGACGGCACCACCCACGAGACCGAGGGGGAAACGGGGGCCACGGTAATGGAAACCGCCATCCGCAACGGGGTTCCCGGCATCGTCGCGGAGTGCGGCGGGTCGTGCACCTGCGCGACGTGTCACGTCTATGTCGACCAGGCGTGGACCGACATCGTCGGCGAGCCCTCGATGATGGAAGAGGACATGCTCGATTTCGCCTATGACGTGCAGGACAACTCCCGGCTTTCCTGCCAGATCAAGGTTTCCGACGCCATCGACGGACTCGTCGTGCGCGTGCCCGAACGGCAGGGCTGAGCGCCCCCGCCGACCCGGAATCCACAATCGC
The DNA here is from genome assembly GCA_964572555.1 of uncultured Devosiaceae bacterium. Taxonomy (GTDB): domain Bacteria; phylum Pseudomonadota; class Alphaproteobacteria; order Rhizobiales; family Devosiaceae; genus CAZNHG01. The sequence continues at coordinate 15,915 of CAZNHG010000035.1, forward strand.
GTTTCCACGCATGAGCGGATCGAGGAAATCTTTTCGCGGTGCCCTGCGGGGGCACTTTGATCCCATTCTAATGGGCGGCGCGCCGGGGAAATATAAAAGCTATTCATTTTCAATGCATTGTTGAAGAAGCCGTCGGCGCGTATTTTCCGTAGGTGCAATTGGAAGGTTCGCCATGGGCGCTCTCAAGACATTTCCCGTTTCCTACAAGGTCGCCGACAAGCGCATCGTCATCGTCGGTGGTGGCGAGGAAGCGATGGCCAAGGCCCGCCTTGCGGTGAAGACCGCGGCGGAGGTTGTCGTGGTTGCGCGCGCGATCGAGGCGGATTTCGCGGATATGCCGGTGACGGTGATCGAGCGCCCGTTCGATGCGCGCGACCTCGACGGCGCGGCGCTGGTCTTCGTGGCCGATGACGGTCCGAATGCCGGGCCGGCGAAGCGTGCGGCGCGAGCTGCGGGACTTCCGCTCAACGTCGTCGACGTGCCGCACGAGTGCGATTTCTACACGCCCGCCTTGATCGACCGGGCGCCGGTTTCCGTGGCGATCTCGTCGGAAGGCGATGCGCCGGTGCTGGCGCGGATGGTGCGCGCGAAGATCGAGGCGGTGCTCAGCCCCAATCTCGGTCCGCTGGCGCGCCTGGCCGGCGATCTGCGCGACAAGGTGACGGCAATGCTGCCGGCGGGTCCGCGCCGCCGCCGCTATTACGAGGACCTGGTGACGTCCGCGCAGGTCGAGAGTGCGCTCGATCTCGGCGTATCCGAGGCCTGGCAGGAAGCGGTCGGCCTTCTCGAGCGCCATGCCGCCGACCGGAGCGATGCCGGTTCGGTCTGGCTGATCGGGGCAGGGCCGGGCGCCGAGGACCTTCTCACCCTGCGCGCCCAGAGGCTGCTGCAGGAAGCCGACGTGATCGTTCACGACCAGCTCGTGCCCGATCTCGTCGTGCAGATGGGCCGGCGCGATGCCGAGCGCATTTCCGTCGGCAAGGCCAAGGGCCATCATTCGATCTCCCAGAGCCGGATCAACGCCACGCTCGTTCGCCTCGCGCGTGAGGGCAAGAAGGTCGCGCGGCTCAAGTCCGGCGACCCGATGGTGTTCGGGCGCGCCGGCGAGGAAATCGCGGCGCTGCGCGATGCGGGCATTGCCTATTCCATCGTGCCGGGTGTCACGTCCGCGCTCGCGGCCGCCGCGGACAGCGCCACGCCGGTGACGCTGCGCAAGGTATCGAGCGGCTTCGTCGTGGCGACGGCGCACGGTGCGGACAACGAGGATCTGCGGCACTGGGCGAGCCTGGCGCAGGACGGCATCACGCTGGGCATCTACATGGGCAAGTCCATCGCCCCCGATGTGGCCGGCCGGTTGATCGGCAAGGGGCTCAACCCCGCAACGCCCATCGGGGTCGTGGTCAATGCCGGGCGAGCCGACAAGAGCTTGTACGGCGGGACCCTGGAGGGTCTGCGTACCGGTGCCGTGGAGCTGGCCGACGGGCCGGCGATCATTTTCATTGGCGAGGCCGTGGCGCACGGCGACTGGGCCGGCGCGGTATCGGTTCTCGCCGAGCAGGTGAAGGTAGCGTAGGGACAAATGGACGTTCTGACCGGAAATGAACTGGTGAGCGGCGCTGTCGTGTACGTCGACAAAGACGGCGAATGGCAGTCCGACATCAACAAGGCGCGGCTGTTCGAGGCCGACGAGACCGAGGCGCGCGAGGCGCTGGTCGAGGCTGCCAAGGCCACCGGGCGGCTGCTCAATCTGGAATTCGAGAAAGTCGAGGTCGTGGACGGCAGGGTCGTGGCCAAGCGGCTGCGGGAGCGCATCCGCGCTGAAGGGCCCACGGCGCCCTACGGCCCGGAACGTCAGGAAATCGGGGAGGACGGTCATGTATCGCTATGACGAATTCGACGCTGCGTTCGTCAAGGCGCGTGTGGACCAGTTCCGGGACCAGGTCGAACGCCGGCTGACCGGTGAGTTGACCGAGGACCAGTTCCGCCCCCTGCGGCTGATGAACGGGCTCTACCTTCAGCTTCACGCCTACATGCTGCGTATCGCGGTGCCCTACGGCACGTTGAGTTCGCGCCAGATGCGCCGTCTCGCGCACATCGCGCGCACCTATGACCGGGGCTAT
>CAZNHG010000036.1:0-17263 GCA_964572555.1 uncultured Devosiaceae bacterium
CCGTCAGGGAGAGGACTCTCGTGCGGACAAACAAGTGTGTCCAGAGCCAGCCGCAGTCCGCAAGCCGGCCCCACACCGCAGCTGTCACCCCGGACCTGATCCGGGGTCCATTCGCGCTTGCCGCTTGCTCATGGCGCACCAACTGCCAGAGAACCGTGCCGCAAATGCCAATGGACCCCGGCTCGGGGGCCGGGGTGACAGCGAGGGAGAGAGCGACAGCATGGGGAGATGAGAAGGCATGGGCAGAATAGAGGGCGGATGTTCAAAGCAAAGCACATCCACGCCACCGCCCGGAGGCCACAGCGGCACCTACCCCTTGTTCGCCAGATCCTTGGCCTGCGACACCCATTCCTCGCGATTGATGCGCCCGTGAAACGCCAGTTGCTCGTCGACCCACTCGATGTTCTTGCGATCCCAGCCCGCGATCTGGTCGACATGATAGATGCCCAGCTCGTTGAGCTTGGTCTCGATCTTGGGCCCGACACCCTTGATCTTGCGCAGATTGTCCTTGGTGCCACCGCGCGGAGCATCCAGCAGCTCGGGCTTGCCGTCCGCCGGCCCGGACGGTGCCGGCGCGTCGTCTGCTTCAGCCGCCTCCCCGCTCGACGCCGTGGCGGCAGGCTTGGCCTCTTCTGCTTCCTGCCCGGGCGCGACGACGGCAGCGGGCGCGTCGCTTTCGGTGCGCTCCGCCACCTCGGCGGCCTTGGCTTTCGTGCTGTCCGCATCGACGTCCACCGTGGCCGCGCCGGCGCCCGAACGGTCGGACTTGCGCGATTCCGGCTCCATGCTCTCGCTCCTGAAGCCCGGCATCCGCAGCAGATAACCGATGCCGCAGCCGACCAGGAAGATCAGGAGGACAAGAAGCGTGGTTTCGATGATCTGGGGCATGCCGCACTACCTCGCAATGTATGTTGGCCTCCCTGCCCGCCGCGTGAGCGGCCGCAGGTCGACATCTTCCATTATGCTCGGCCCGGAGCGGCGTGCCCCGGACCTGATCAGTCTCGCCCGGCGCCGAACCAGCCCACGCCGATACCGATGATCAGGGCGAGGACAAGGAACACCCAGTATGTCTGGATCAACTCGAGAATGGACGCAAACATCAGTGCCTTTCCGGCCGGAACCGCGTTGCCGCCGAAGCGGCGGGCGCCTCGCGACGATCGAAACACGACAAAACGGCATTACTCTGCATTCGCCGTGACCTCATCATCGCGAATGTCCTAATCGGCCTCGTCCAGAATTTCGAAGGCGATACGACGGTTGCGCCGCTTGCCTTCACGGGTATCGTTCGGTGCGATCGGCAGACTTTCACCATAGCCTACAGCATACAGGCGCTCCGCCGAAACCCCGCGCGCGACCAGTTCGGCCACCACGGCTTCGGCGCGCGCGACCGACAGTTCGAGGTTCAGGTCCTCCGGCCCGTCGGCATCGGTGTGCCCCTCGACATGCACCTCGGTCCCCGGACATTCGCCGAGATAGGTCGCGAGCCGGTCCACCGCCGCCTGCGAACTCTCGGTCAGCCGCGAGCTGCCCGCCCCGAACAGAATCCGGTTGTCTGCCGCCAGGGATTCCACGTGCTTCCGGCAGACCTCGATGGGCGGAACGACATCCAGATCGACCTGCCAGTCGTCGGTGTCCGCCGCCGCCGCAAGATCGGTCCGGATCGCTTCGCGCGTTTCCGCGTTCTGCGCCGTGCCGGTCAGCGACCACATGCCATGCTCGTGCAGCAGCTCCCCGCTCTCGAGCCGCTTCAGCGCCCGCACGCCCGCCGCCGCTTCGCCGGCGAACCCTTCGGGCGCATCGTCGTGGATATACACGCCGTCAACCGGTACACTTCCAGCGACCACCCCGAGATAGCGCCGCGTCGCCTCGGCCGGCACGACCCCGTAAAGCGACACTGCCGAATCCCGGGTCTTGTCCGCCGAAAACCGATAGAGCAACTCCTCGCCGGACTCGTCCTCGGCCGCCTGCTCCACGGAGTCGTCGGCAGCGCCATCCGGCGTCTCATCCGCTCCGGCAGGAGTCCCGTCCGCATCGTCCCGGCCTTCGTCGGCAAGAAACTCGCTCAGCTCGCCGGCCGCTTCGCTGGCGGACGTCTCCCGGGCAGGTTCGGCCATATCGTTGATGGCATCGACCGCATCCGCAGCGGAACCGTCATCCGCATCGCCGGTCCCGCCGTCAGCCGCCGCGGGCTCATCCACAAGGGAGTCCATGAGCTCTTCCGCCGCATCCGACGCGGACGTTTCCGCAGCGGGCGCCGCCATCTCGTTGATTGCCTCGACGGAGTCATCGGTCGCGGCGCCCGTCGCCATCTCGCCGGAGCTGTCTGCAGCGCCTTCGTCCTGCGAAAGAAGCTCGTTCAACTCCTCAGCCGACTCCTCTGCGGACTGGACCGCATCATTGGCCGGCGCCGCCATCTCGTTGACGGCGTCGGCCGCATTCCCCTCGCCGCTCTCGATGGGCTCGTCCGGGGCGTCGCGCGTATCGCCGTCCGAACCCGCGTCCCGCTCGAGAAACTCGGTCAACTGCTTCGCGGACTCCTCCGCCGACGGCACAGCCGCATCGGCTGGCGCCGCCATCTCGTTGATAGCATCGACAGTCTCGGCTTCGGACCTATCCTCTGGTCCTGCCGCCTCGGCCGTTGCAGCTCCGTCATCGGCCGTCACGATATCTGTCTGCCATTCCTCCGCCGGCGTGCCGGCGTTGGCGAGCAGCGCGTCGCGATCGACATCGGCCGGCGCCGTGCCGCGCACATACCAGTGCACGCCGTCGAACCCGGCGGCGCCGGACTGAAGGCTCTCCAGCGCACCGATTGCGGCCAGGGCATTCAGGCTGAAGTCGTCCGGCGCACCCGACCCGGGCTCCGTCTCGTTCGCCTCGGCAGGCTCGGCCCGGACGTCGAGAAAACTGACGAACGCGGCCGTCGGCACATGGCCGGAAAATGTCCACCCGCCATCGGCCCGCTTGAAGGCGGTCCACACATACGGGGACACCTCGGGCGGCGGCGGATCGGCCACATCGATCGCCACCTTCCACGCGTCGGTCCGGTCGCCAAGCGTCTCGCGAACGGCATCGCGCTGCTCCTCGGAGTCAACGCGCGCAACGAGTGCCCATTCCGAACCCGTATAGGACACGCGCCCCTCGCGCGCCTCCGTCAGCGCCGCCATGCCGGCCCGTGCATCGGCGGCAAAGCCTTCCGGCTCCCCGTCCGCAACGATCGTCGTATCGTCCGCGACGTTCCCCGCCTGCGTATTCAGGGATTCCTGAAGAACATCGCTCGGCACATACCCCGACAGCGTGAACGCCCCTTCGGCCGACCGCTCCGCCGCCCACAGATACGGCATCGCGACGAAACTCTCGGCCTGTGCGACGCGAAGTGACTGCGAAGAAGAATGCGCCGGTCTCTCCGCAGAACTGGCAGCCCCTGTCACAAAAGCAAACATCCCGACGACAAGACCGGGAACGACCCACATCACAGGTTTGGACTGCATGGACCCCTCTGACTTCTCAACAATCACCGCTGGACGACCACGCCACCACCACTTCCGGAAACGCACCCCAAAACACGTTACACGACAGCGCTTCGTCCGGACTCATCCAGCACGGGAATCTGGACGATGCACGCCGCGAAGGCCAGCCATTTGCTGAACGGAATACGGTGATTTGACCACCACTGCACAAAAAAAGAAAGGCCCGGCTGAGCCGGGCCTTTCCAAAGTTCTCGCTTGCGAGAGCCTTACTCGAAGGACTTCGAAGCGGTGTAGCTGAACTTGTAAGCACCTTCGCTGTTCAGCTCGGCACCAACGGTCGACTCGAAGCCGCCGCCCGGGGCCCAGGCCAGCTCGGCCTCGCCATAGGTGACTTCATCGCTACCGTCGGTACGGCCGTGCAGGCCGAGCTCACCGGTGACGGTGATGGTCTCGGTCACGTCAGCAACGACCTGAATGGCGGCCTGCCAAATCTCGTCGTCATCGACATCGGTGTTGTTGTCGGCCCAGCGGGCACCGATGTTGATCGCAACACCGTCGGTGACGTTCGCGCCGGCCGAACCACCAAAGCCGAGGTAGTTGTCGTCAGCGGCCTCGACCGAAGCGGCCAGGGTGAACATATCGAAGTTCGCTTCACCGGACGCCAAGGCGTTCCAGTAGCCGGTGTCATCCCCAGCAAGAGCTGCGCGGAACGCAAACTGCTGCACGTTGGCGGTAAAGCCAGCGTGATAGGCCCAGGAAGCGATATCAGCCGTCAGGATGTCGTTGCCGATGATCGTACCGTGCGCACTAACCGTCTCACCAGCATAGCCGACGGTACCGACGAGCGTGCCGTTGCCAGCGAGGTCTTCAAGACCGGCGCCAACGGAAACGCCGTTACCAAGGTCGGAAACCGCCTGGATCACGTGGCCACCGTCGTCGACGTCGACACCCCATTCAACGCCCGGATCGACTTCGTCGGAGTTGTACAGGCCGAGGAAGTTGAACGGCTCGTCGTCGCCATCGTTGATGATGGAGCCCTTGATACCAGCCATGATGACGGTGGAGTCACCGACCGAGACATAGGCCTCGTCCGCAACCACCGAAGCAGCTTCGCCCGGATCACCTTCAACATAGTTACCGGTGGAATCGCCGTTGATCGTGGGATCGCCTTCGTTCACAACATCCCACTTGTCACGATACTTCAGCGTCAGAACGGCCTTGGCCGGACCGAAATCGCTGTTGGACGTGCCGGCAAAGGTGATCCAGGAGTCGAGATCGGACGTCCAGTCCTGAGCATTGTCAGGATCGCCATCGTCGTCGTCGGCATCAATGTTGAAGCCGCCGGCAGGCAGATCGTAGTCGGCCGGGTAAACGCCGCCCGCATAGTCGCCCCACTCGAATTCATAGCTCACCTCGCCGGTGATCTGCAGGCAGTTGGTGTCCGACGAAATCGTCAGGCCGGAAATGCCCAGGGAGTCGCAGACGTCGAGCGACGTCAGGACGTCAAGGTCGGCAGCGTACGCGCCGGTCGAGAGACCAGCCGCTGCGACAGAACCCAGAAGAAGGCTCTTGATTTTCATTGTTGACCTCCAAAGTCAGTCATTGAGTGCTGGTCTCAACCAGCGGTTTGTCGAAGCGCGACCACACTTCTCTTGGTCGTGTTTTGCCGTCGCGCCGCGACCGACAAACGATCCCATGCATGGATTCGCAACTGGCACTCTATTCATCCGGCCTTGCGGCGCAACTGCCGCAAGCCAGATTCCCCAGCCTGCTTTGTGGTTGAAATGTGATTGTTGCAATAACACCACACAATTGGTTACGAACTGTTAAGATGTATGAATCTGCTTTAAGAAATGCCCCCCGAACTACTGCTTCAGACCCGAGTCAGTGCGCCGCGCGACGCCCTTGCGCATCACCCGGCGCATCCCGATAGTGCGGCAAACGCAACTGGAGGAGACTTGAAATGACGGACGGGACGGTAGCGGTCGTCACGGGCGCGACATCCGGAATCGGGCGGGCGACGGCGCTTGGAATGGCGCGCGCCGGCTACACGGTCGCCGCCTGCGGCCGGCGCCGGGACCGACTCGACGCCCTCACGGAGGAAGCGGGAGACGTCAATCTCATCGCCCTGCCTTGCGATGTCAGCGACCCGGACTCGGTCGAGAGCTTCTTCGGCGAGGTCCGCGAGAGATTCGGCCGTGTCGATGTCGTTTTCAACAATGCCGGCCGCTCTGCCCCACCTCAAAACGTTGGCGAAACCGAGACGCAAATGTGGCGCGAAGTGGTCGACATCAACCTGAACGGCGCCTTCTTCGTCGCCCGCCAGGCTTTCCGCCAGATGCAGGCGCAGGACCCGCAAGGCGGCCGCATCATCAACAACGGCTCGATCTCCGCCCATACGCCGCGTCCGCACGCCGTTGCCTACAACGCCACCAAGCACGCCATCTCGGGCCTGACCAAGTCTATCTCGCTCGACGGCCGACCCTTCGACATCGCCTGCGGCCAGATCGACATCGGCAACACGGCCACGGACATGACCGCCACGATGAACACCGGCATGCTCCAGGCCGACGGCAGCACCAGGCCCGAGCCGACCTTCGACGTGCAGCACGACGTCCATGCGGTGCTCTACATGGCCGGCCAGCCACACACCGCCAACGTGCAGACGATCACGGTGATGGCGACCAACATGCCCTATGTGGGGAGAGGGTAACCGGGCAGAGCGCGCTCAACCCGATTCCCTGGCATCCCCATCCGGCCGGCGCCCCCACGGAATGGCCGCCCAGACCCGCTCGTGCAGGAAGAAGAACACGAGCCCGGTCACGGCGGCGGTCAGGGCGAACCCGCCAGCACTGCCCAGATTGCCGGTAAACACAAAGGCGATGCCGGTCATCGTGAACAGGCCCAGCATCTGCCAGCTCAAGGCCTTCACCATGCTGCGAATGGGCGTATCCATCACGCAACCTCCGGGTCTCAGGCCGGTGCGACGTTGTGGTTGACCCGGAACAGGTTGTCGGGATCGTAGGCCCGCTTCACCGCTGCGAGACGCTGACGGTTGGCACTGCCCGACCGATGGGCCAAGACCGTATCCGGCTCGAAGTTGAGATACGACGCCCCGCTGGAAAACCGCTCCATCCGCGCACAGGCCTCGCGCGTCCAGGTGCGGTTGCGGTCGTCGTCGGCCGCATCTTCCCAGTTCGATTCGACGCCGAGCAGATACGGGGCCCGCCGATCCGCAAAGGCCGTCGCGTCCGCATCGACGCGTCCCATCGCCCCGCCGAGCTGCCACACGTCGACGGTCGAAAGCGGCGAAGGCCGGTCTGCGGCGAGCGCGAGAACCTCCGCCATGGCGTCATCGTCGAAATGCTCGAGATAGAGTGACTTCCAGTAGTAGCGCAGGCCGTCCGGATAATCCGCGTCGAAGTTGGATTGCACCTCGACATAGGGCGCGGGACCGCTGAAATCACACAACGGCGTGCCCAGCTGCCCCAGCGGCGTGAGCTCCCGCTCACCGTCGGCCACGGCACCGGAATGCATCGCGGCGACACCGACGAACTGCCGGCCGTGACTCTCGGGCGGGAACGGCTCCTCGCCCGGCACGGTGCCGCAAAGAACGATGGACGACACCTCGTCCGGCGCGGCTTCACAGAATGCCCGCCACCCCTCAAGCACTCTCTTGCCCGCCTCGATGGGATACAGCACCAGGCCGAACATCACCTCGGGCCCGACGGGATGCAGGGCATATTCGAACGTGGTCACCACGCCGAAATTGCCGCCACCACCGCGCAACCCCCAGAACAGGTCGGCATTTTCGCCCTCGCTTGCCGTGCGGATTTCGCCATCCGCCGTGACGATCTCGACCGAAACCAGGTTGTCGCAGCTCAGCCCATGCTTGCGCCGCAGCCAGCCCAGGCCACCGCCGAGCGTGAGCCCGGCAATTCCGGTCCTGGAAACGAGTCCGCCGGGCGCCGCCAGGCCGTGCGGCTGGGTGGCCGCGTCGACATCCGCCCACGTGGCACCACCGCCGGCACGCACCCGCCGGGTATCCGGATCGACCGAAACGTCCCTCATCCACGACAGGTCGATGACCAGGCCGCTGTCGCATGAGGCCGTCCCGGCCACGTTGTGCCCGCCGCCTCGTACGGCAACCAGCAGATTGTTGTTGCGGGCAAAATCGACGGCGGCGGCGACGTCCGCGCTCGATGTGCACTGGACGATCAGTCCCGGTGTGCGGGTTACAGCGCCGTTCCAGATGGCGGCATGGTCCTCGAACCGGGCATCGTCGGGGGCGACCAGCGCCCCGTCCAGCCGGGCGGCAAATGCGTCGAGGGTTTCCGCGTCCAGATTCGTGGTCCCGCGGTCGAGCGTTGCAAGTTCGATCGATGTCATAACGGTATGATCCCGGTTGTGCCCGCTCACTCGGCGGGGATGTTGAAACGGATGTTCACGCCGCCATGCGCGTGAAAACCGAGAAGGGTCTGCTCGATGGTACCGGCACCCGAATACGACCCGGTGGCACCCGTGATCGGACGTTGCCGGGTTTCGCCTATGTCGGCGTATTCAGGGCCCTGGGAAATCAGGACCGCGTCACTTTCGGCGAAATGATAGACTTGCCGGCTGACCAGCCAGGTCCCTTCCTCGGTGTGGGCGCCGTTGGCGACGAACCAGCCCGAGCAGGTCCAGGTGCCCAGCACCTTGTCGGGGAAGGCAGGCTCGCCGTTCTCCTTGACGCCCTCGGCATCGTCGAGCGTGCCGGCCGGATAGATATAGCCTTGCGTGACGAACGGGTTTCCGTAGGCCGGCATGCCGTCATCGTGCACGGGTTCTTCGTCGAAGGCGAAACGCGTATGGTCCTCGGCCACATCGAAACGCATCACCGTGTCCCCGGCCGCCAGGGCTGGCATTGCCATCGTTCCTGCGAGAAGAATGGACGAAACGAGTTTCGTTCGCATGGGGCATCTCCATTGCTGGATCTGTTGTCGATGCCCGTAAACCTGCGCCCGGCGCCCGGCATTCTCCAGTGGCCTTGCGGTGCAGTTTGAAACGGCCGAAACTGCCCTTATGATCGCACTGTGCCGGCCGTTCCGGCCGCCTCATGGAGCGGTCGGTGCAATGTCAACTGGACCCTGAGTGCAGCAAATGGGCGACATCGGAACGCGCGGCGGCAAACGTGAACAACTTCTCGAAATCGCCGAGGAAGCGGTCCTCGCCAAGGGGTTCGGCGCGACCTCGATCGAGGAGCTGATCGCGGAGGCCGGGATCACCAAGAACGGTTTCTTCTACCACTTCTCCGACAAGAACGCGCTCGCCCTGGCCCTTCTGGAGCGCTACATTGAGCGCGACGACGCCCTGCTGGACGACGTCTTCGCCCGCGGCAGGGAGCTCTCCGACGATCCGCTGCACGCCTTCCTGATCGGTCTCAAGCTCCTTGCGGAGACGATGGCGGACCTGCCGGAAGCCTTTCCGGGATGCCTCGTGGCGACGTTCTGCTACCAGGAGCGGCTGTTCAACAGCGACGTGCACGCGCTCAACCACGAGATCGTGCTGCGCTGGCGTGCGCGGTTTCGCGAGAGCTTGGAGGCGATCGAGGCACGTTATTCAGCGTGCGAGGATGTGGAACTCGACGCCCTGGCCGACATGATCTCCAGCGTCATAGAGGGTGGACTCGTGCTCGGCCGCGCGACCGGCGATTCCGCGATACTTCCCCACCAGCTCATGCAAATGCGCACTTATATCAAGCTTCTCTACACGCCCGAGCGGTCGCCGCAGCCGTGACACCCCGGGGGTTTGCACCGCAAAATCGCGTCAACCACTTGCCGAAAACGCTCCGGGTTGTAGGCTCCCGCCCAGTCACGCTGGTCGGATCGCCGTTGGAATGGATGGCACCATGCCGGACAATGGGAGAAACGCAGTCGCGACGGCTGAGGACACCTCCCGGCAGGTCGTGTTTCGTGCACGCAATCTCTCCAAGACCTACAGCATGGGCGAGGTCGAGGTTCAGGCCCTGCGCGCCGTCGATTTCGATCTCCTCGACGGCGAACTCCTGGTGCTGCTCGGCGCCTCGGGCAGCGGCAAGAGCACGTTTCTCAACATTCTGGGCGGGCTCGACATCCCGACCACCGGCGAAGTCTGGTATCGCGACCAGAAACTCAGCGCGGCGCAAGAAGGCGTGCTCACGCGTTTCCGTCGCGAGCATGTCGGGTTCGTCTTCCAGTTCTACAACCTCATTCCCAGCCTGACCGCGCGGGAAAACGTGGCGCTGGTCACCGACATCGCCACCGATCCCATGCCGGCCGAGGAGGCCCTCGACATGGTCGGACTGTCCGACCGGCTCGATCATTTCCCGGCCCAGCTTTCGGGCGGCCAGCAGCAGCGCGTCGCCATCGCCCGCGCCGTCGCCAAACGTCCCGACGTTCTTCTTTGCGACGAGCCGACAGGTGCATTGGACCTGGAGACCGGCAAGCTGGTTCTCAAGGTGCTCGACCAGGTCAACCGGGAGATCGGCACGACAACGGCCATCATCACCCACAACGCGGCGATTTCCGCCATGGCCGACCGCGTGGTGAACATGAGCAGCGGCGAGATCGTCGACGAGGTGCGCAACGCCAGCCGCGCCTCCATCGACGAGATCGCCTGGTAGCACCATGCGGGCGCTGAGCAGAAAACTCTGGCGCGAAATCTGGCGGCAACGCGGGCAGATGCTCTCCATCGCCGCGGTCGTCGCCGTGGGCATCATGGTCGTTCTGACGCTGCGCGGCGCCTACGACTCGCTGGTCGTCTCGCAGGACGTCTATTATCGCGAGTCGCGCATGCCCACGATCTGGGCCGAACTCAGGCGCGCGCCGCAATCCGTCCGCGGCCGTATCGCCGCCCTGCCCGGCGTCACCGGCGTCGACACGCGCGTCACCTTCACCGCGACACTCGACATTCCGGGTCTTGCGGCACCGGGCCAGGGCCGTCTCGTCTCGGTTCCGGCCCGGCGCGATTCCATGCTCGGCGACATCACCATCACCGAGGGCCGCTACGTCTCGGCACGGCGCGGCGAGGTCATCGTCAGCCAGAAGTTCGCAGACGCCAACGGTTTCACGCCGGGCGACTCGCTCGAAGCGGTGATCAACGGACAGTTGCGCACGCTCAGGATCGTTGGCGCCGCCCTCTCGCCCGAGCACACCTACTCGGTTCCGCCCGGAGCGCTGTTTCCCGACAACGAACGCTACGGCGTCCTCTGGATGAGCCGGAACGAACTCGGCCCCGCCTACGACATGGAAGGCGCCTTCAACCAGGTCGTGCTCACGACAACGCCGGGCGCGGACATGGAACGGCTGATCGCCCAAATCGACCGGCTGCTCGAACCCTATGGCGGACTTGGCGCATATACCCGCGAAATCCAGCAGTCCCACCAGATCCTGCAAAGCGAGCTGGACAGCAACCGCACCATGGGCACGGCGATCCCGGCCGTCTTCCTCGGTGTGGCCGCGTTCCTGCTCAACCTCGTACTGGGGCGCATGATCGCCACCCAGCGCACCGAGATCGCCGTGCTCAAGGCGTTCGGCTATTCCAATTTCCGGGTCGGCTGGCACTATTTCATGTTCGCCATGGTCGCGGTCATGGCGGGCACCGTCGTGGGCATCGGCACGGGCATCTGGCTCGGCCGCGCCATGATGCAGCTCTATGGCGAGTATTTCAGCTTCCCCACCCTGCGCTTCGAACTCAGCCCGCTGCTCATCCTGATCGGCGTGGGCGCAAGCGCCCTTGCGGCCGGCGCGGGCGCCCTGAACGCGGTGCGCCGCGCCGTCACCCTGCCGCCCGCCGAGGCCATGCGCCCCGAGCCTCCGGCGACGTTCCGGCCCGGCCTGTTCGAGCGGCTGGGACTTGGGCGCGCCCTGCCCTCCGCCGGCCGGCTGATCCTGCGCAATATCGAGCGCCAGCCGATACGCACCGTCTTCGCGGTGGTCGGCGTGTCGTTCTCCGTGGCGATCCTGGTGATCGGGCTCTTCATGTTCGACGGCATCGGCTACATGATGGACCTGCAGTTCCGCACCGCCCAGCGCGAGGACCTGTCGGTCTCGTTCAACCGGCCGCTTTCGCCGCGCGCCCGCTACGACCTCGCCCATCTCACGGGTGTGCAACGCGTCGAGCCCTACCGCAGCGTCCCCGTGCGCCTGCACGCCGGCCAGCGCGACCGCGAGGCGGCCATCACCGGGCTGGAGCCGGACACCCGGCTGCGCCAGATCGTCACCGTCAACGGCCAGACCCAGCCCGTCCCGACCGAAGGGCTCGTCATCAGCGACCTCCTGGCCGATCGCCTCGGCGTGTCGACGGGCGACATGCTGCGCGTCGAGGTGCTCGAGGGCGCCCGCAGAACCGCCGAAGTCCCCGTTGCGGGGATCGTGGGCGATCTCATCGGCGTGTCGGTCTACGCCAACATGGACACGCTCGAACGCATCGCCGGTGGCGGTCCGACCCTGTCGGGCGCGTATCTTCAGGTCGACGGCAGCCAGCGCGAAACCCTCGATTCGCGCCTCAAGGAGCTGCCCGCCATCGCCAGCGTCGCCTCGCCCCAACAGATGCTCGATTCGTTCGAGGAGCAGCTCGCCGACAGCCTTTACATCACCATCTTCTTCGTTCTCGGCTTTTCCGGCGTGATCGCGGTCGCGGTCATATATAACGGCGCGCGGATCGCCTTGTCCGAGCGGGGACGGGAGCTGGCGAGCCTGCGCGTTCTCGGCTTCACCCGCAACGAGGTGGCCGTGCTGCTGCTGGGCGAGCAGGCGATCTCCACCATTCTCGCCATCCCGCTGGGCTGGCTGGTGGGCTTCGGGCTGGCCGGCGCGCTGACGGCGGGCCTGCAAACCGAAACTTATCGCATTCCACTCATAATCCATCCGCAGACCTACGCCGTGGCGGCGCTCATCACCGTTGTCGCGGCAATGGCCAGCGGCTGGATCGTCCGGCGCAAGCTCGACCGGATGGACCTGATCGAAGTTTTGAAAACCCGAGAGTGACCGGCTATGAAAAAACGTACGCTGTGGATTGGTATCGGGATTGTCGTTGTCGGCGCTGCAACGGTCGTCGGCCTCATGACCTATTCGAACGCCGTGCCGGTCGAGACGGCGACGATCACGCGCGGCACGCTGCGCGAGATGGTGACCGAGGAAGGCATGACGCGGGCGCAAAACCGCTTCACCATCGCCGCTCCCATCTCGGGCAGGCTGGAGCGTATCGGGCTCTCCCCCGGCGACGCCATCGAAAAGGGCGACACGCTTGCGCGTATCCTTCCCGCCCCGCAAAGCCCGCTCAGCATACGCCAGGCAGAGGCGCAAGTTGCGGCGGCGGAAGCCCGGCGCGACGAAGCGCAGGCCCGCGTGGCCGAAGCGCGGTCGCAGGCGACCCAGGCCAATCGCGAGGCGGAGCGCACGCAAACGTTGCAGGGACGCGGCACGGTGAGCGGGGAAGCCGCCGAGCAGGCAGCCCTTGCCGCCGAATCCGCCGAGCAGCAGGTCGAGGCCGCACAGGCCGGCCTGCGCGCCGCGCTGGCCGACCTGACCGCCGCCCAGGCGGCGCTGGCGAGCGCCAATGCGGAGGATGCGGAGACCGAGGCGATGGAGATCGGGGCGCCGGAGGCGGGAACGGTGCTGCAGGTGCTGGAAAAGAACGAGAGGGTCATCCAGGCCGGAACCCCGCTCCTCGAATTCGGGGATACACGCAATCTCGAAGTGGTGATCGGGGTCCTCTCCGCCGATGCGGTGCGGATCAATCCCGGCGATCCGCTGATCATCGCGGAATGGGGCGGCCAGGGCACGCTCGAAGGCGAGGTGACCCTTGTCGAGCCGGACGCCTACAGCGAAGTCTCGGCGCTCGGCGTGCAGGAGCGCCGGGTCGATGTCGTCGGCCGGCTGACCGACACGCCCGCCGAACTCGGCGCCGGGTTCCGCGTGGAGGCGAGCATCGTCACCTGGCAGGGCGACAATGTCCTCACCGTGCCCACGAGCGCCCTCTTCCAGCGCGGCGGCGACTGGCAGGTGTTCACTCTCGAGGACGGCGAAGCCCGCCTGACGGCAGTGGAGATCGGCCACCGCTCGCCCGACGCGGCCGAGGTTACCGGCGGACTGGAGGAAGAGGACAGGGTGATCCTCTATCCCACCGACCAGATCGCCGACGGGGTCGCGGTCGAGCCGCGCGAGTAGAGGGGATCAGGCGGCGCTGGTCTTGGCCTCGCCCGCCTGCTTGGACTGGAGAACGCCCAGCGTCTTCTTGGCGTCCTCGGGATCGAGCGAGCTGTAACGCTCGACCTGGCTGGTCTTGTCGGTCTGAGAGAGCATGAGATGCTCGCAACGCTGATGGGTGATCGCCTCGAAGGCATCGGTCGACAGCCCCAGCCCGCGGCAGATCACCGAGATCGGCATGCCGTTGGTGTTGTTGAGCGCACCCTTGACCGTCTTTTCGGGCAACTCGGCAATGGCGCACAGGAAGGCGCACAACCCCGACATGCGTCCCTCGTCGGCCAGCTTCGCGGCCACCTGGCTCATGTCTGCCGAGCCCGCCTTGACCGCGGCGATGTCTTTTTCAAGGCCGTCCTGATCGGGATCGTTCTCGAACTCGCCCTTCTTCCTGTCGGAGCCCAGATCGGACAGGCTGTCCAGAAGGCCCTTTTCCTCCTGCGGCCCGTTCTCTGCCAGGCGCTTCTTCAGCGCCTCGGTCAGGAAGGGCGTGAGCTGCACGGCGATGCTGGGCGTCATGTCCGCGCGCTCGACCAGCTTTTCCTGCAGGTCGGTATCCTTCTTGGCCTTCTCCGCCACCACGCGGTAGGTGGAATTGGAGAAGCGCGCACCCGGATTGCCGGCCATCGAGCGAATGACCTCCTGGCTGTCGAAACGCGCCAGAACGTCGGTCAGGCGCGGCCCCAGCGCCTTGCGCCGGGTGATCGCCAGCCAGTGTTCGGGCATGACCTCGCCGGCGATGGCAATGAGATCGGAATCGGTGAGAACCGGCGACTGCTCGAGAACGGGCGACGCCACCTCGGCCTCGTCGTGTGCCAGCCGCGTGACGATGCGGTTGGGAAACGCCTCGAGCGGCGCGACACGGCTGGAGAGTTCGACGCGGGCTTCGAGCGCCACCTCGTCGAGAATGCGGCAGATGATGTCGCTGAACGCGTCGCCGTAAAGCGTGACGTGATCGTCGGGGCGCACCAGGAAATGATCGGTGAGCCCGCGCAGCAGATAATGCCAGTTCTCGGCCGATGGCGCGCGGGCCAGCGTCTCGAGTTCGTCCAGCGTCAGTATCCGGTCCTGGGCCTTTGCGCTCACTGTTGCTCCCGATTCCACGCGGTTGTCGCGCCCTCAAGATAATGGAGTTTATGAGGAAGTGATTAACAAGCCATTGTTACGCAAAGCGAACCGCCGCCAAACCGACCGCACCGCATTTGAATCGAATGCGCGCCGATCCCCCTGCCTCAAGCGGCGTTGCGCCCCAGCGCATGGCGCACCTTGAGAAAGCGCAGCGTGCGCGCCGCGTCGGTTTCATCGAGATCGGCATACTGCGCCGCCAGCTGCTCGCCGGTGGTCTCGGGAAGGCGCAGGATTTCGCCGCGCATCTCGATGATGGCATCGAAGGCGTCCTGCGGCAGCTTGAGTGCCCGGCAGGTAATGGCGAGCGGCATGCCGTTCACCTTAAGCATCGTGTTGGCGATCATCTTCTCGGGCATCTCGGCGACCCTGGCCAGAAGAACGCCCAGCGGCACCGGCCGCCTTTCGCCTGCCAGCTTGATCACGGCCTCGCTCAGCGTCACCTCGCCCGCCTGTACCTGCTCGGCCAGCGCCTCGGCCGCGGCCTGATCGCGCCGCTTGCCCACCAGCGCCTGCTCGACGCGGTCGCGCGCCTTGGCGACGAAACCGGAAATGTCCCCCGCCGCATCGCGGATGTTCTTGTCGAGCTTCTTCTTGAGCTGAGCGCTAAGAAACGGCTCGAGCTGCGCGGCCAGATCGGCGGTCACATCCTGCCGTTCGACGAGCTTGGCCTGCAATTCGGCATCGTCGCGCGCCTTGTCGGCCAGCGCGCCGAACCCGTCGTCGGAAATCTGCGCCCCCGGATTGCCCGCGACCGAATGGATGACCCCGTCGCTCCCGCGCGCGATCAGCGCGTCGGTCACCCGCTCGTGCAATTCGGCGCGGCGCGAGATCGCCAGCAGATGGTTGTCGGACTGCTCGCCGGCAACGGCCACGAGATCGCTGTCCCGGAGAACGGGGGAGCATTCGAGAACCGGCTCGGCCACCTCGAACGTGTCCCAGGCGAGCTTGACCGCGGCATCGCGGGGGAACCGATCGGCCGGCGCGATACGGGCGGCGTACTCGGCCCGTGCTTCCTCGACCACGTCGTCGAGCACGCGGCACACGATGTCGCCGAAAATCTCGACACGTTCGTCGGTCGCCTGCTCGAGATTATCGAGAAACAGATCCGTCAGCGCACGCAACAGCGAGTTCCGCCCGGCGCTCGAGCTGTCCTTCGCCAGCTCTTCCATCTGTGCAAAATTCGCCACGCTAGAACCTGCCTCCGACAACCACGCGATCGGTACTCCGCCTCAACACTAGGCACGCCCGGCTAAGTAAGGGTTAAGCGGCCGGAAACCGCGCACGGGCAGCACGGCCTGCCCTGTCGCCCGGCTGACACAAACTTTCTGATAGAGTGCGCGCGCCTGATTCCGGGGGACCTCGCCATGCATCGCCGCTATGCCATCTACTATGCACCCGCCACCGACAGCACGCTGTGGCAGCGCGCCTGCCAATGGATCGGGCGCGACGCCGCGTGCGACACGCCGGTTCCCGTTCCCGACACGCTCCGCCCCGTCGGCGGCGGACTCGAGACGCTGACCACCAGCCCGCGCCGCTACGGCTTCCACGCCACGCTCAAGGCGCCGATGCATCTGGCACCCGACCAATCCGAGAACGCCCTGATCGAGGGCCTTGACGCCTTCGCCGCGCATTCGGCACCTGTCAGCGCGGGCCCGATGGCGCCACAGCTTCTGGGCGGGTTTCTCGCGCTCATGCCGGTGGAGCAAGGCCAGGAGCTGACCGGCTTCGCCGGGCGCTGCGTCACCGAGTTCGACCGCTTCCGGGCGCCCTTGCGCGACGAGGACTGGCAAAAGCGCCTGAACGGGGGCCTGACCCGGCGGCAAACCGAGCTCGTGGGGCAATACGGCTATCCCTACGTCCTCGAAGAATTCCGCATGCACATGACGCTGACCAACCGCATGTCCGAGCCGGTGCAGCAGCCGGTGCGCACGGCGGCAGAGGAGTGGTTCGCGGACGCACTGAAGCAACCGCTCACGATCGACCGGCTGGCGCTGTACGTCGAGGACGAGCCCGGGACACCGTTCGTGCGGATGCGGGATTTCGTGCTGCGGGGGTAGATGGCACAGCGCCGTGCCGTGCCGCCAAGGCCCCTCACCCGGCGCTGACGCGCCGACCTCTCCCCGGCGGGGAGAGGTGATTGGCCGTGGCGCTTGCCCTGCGCCCCACACTTCTCCCCACCGGGGAGAAGTCGGACCGACAGGTCCGGATGAGGGGGCCTTGGCCGGCGGCAATACGGGCGTCTCGTGCAGGGCACCCGTGGTCCCGCCCCACCCCCGGCTATCATCCGCGCCCCCGCTTTCGCGGGGATGACAGGGAGGGTGGGAATGTGCTGCGCTTTGCATTTGCATGGCATTGCTCTGAACATCCGCTTCCCATTCTCCTCATGCTGTCACCCTCCCATCACTGTCACCCCGGCCCCCGAGCCGGGGTCCATTGGCATTTGCGGCA
>CAZNHG010000037.1:0-14470 GCA_964572555.1 uncultured Devosiaceae bacterium
CTTTCTATCGCGGCATCCCCGGCGGCATCGGCGGGGCGCTCTACATGAACGCGGGGTGCTACGGCACCGAAACGCGTGACCGCATGGTCGAATTGCGCGGTGTGACGCGCGAGGGCGATATCGTCACCCTGTCCAACACCGACATGGGCTATCGCTACCGCAAGTCGAACGGGCCGCGCGGGGTGATCTTCACCTCCGCCGTCTACGCCGGAAAGCCGGGCGATCCCGAGGACATCCGCGAACGCATGCGCGAAATTACCGAGACCCGCGAGGGGTCGCAGCCGACACGCGCCCGCACTGGCGGCTCGACCTTCAAGAACCCCGAGGGGTATTCGAGTTGGAAGCTGATCGACGAGGCGGGGTGCCGGGGCTTGCAGATCGGCAACGCCCAGGTCTCGGAAAAGCATTGTAACTTCCTGCTCAACCTCGGCGATGCCACGGCCTACGACATCGAAACGCTGGGCGAGACGGTGCGCAACCGCGTGCGTGAGACGTCCGGCATCGAGCTCACCTGGGAAATCCGGCGCATGGGCCACTTCGCGCCGGCGCGCGAGGTGAGCGAATTCCTCGACGGCGACGTTTTCACGGGGCCGGTCTGATGGCGAGGCATGTCGCGATGCTCATGGGTGGGTGGTCGGTCGAGCGCGAGGTCTCGCTGATGAGCGGCCGCGATTGCGCCGCGGCGCTGCGCGATGCGGGTTACGAGGTCACCGAGATCGACGTGGACCGCGACATCGCCGCACGTCTGGCCGACCTTAAGCCGGACGTCGCGTTCAACGCCCTGCACGGGCGTGTGGGCGAGGACGGGAACATCCAGGGGCTCCTCGAGCTCATGAACATTCCCTATACGCACTCCGGCGTTCTGGCGTCGGCCCTGGCGATGAACAAGCATCAGGCCAAGGTGATGTTCAAGTCGGCCGGCATTCCGGTAACCGACCACACCATCGCCAACCGCGCCGACATCGCCCGCGCCCACGTGATGGAGCCGCCCTACGTGATCAAGCCGGTCGCCGAGGGATCGAGCTTCGGGGTGTTCATCGTCAAGGCGGAAACCAGCCATCCGCCGCAGGAAATTCTGGGGGAGAACTGGCGCGGCGGCGAGGAGATGATGGTCGAGCGCTACGTGCCCGGACGCGAGTTGACCTGCGCCATCATGGGCGGCGTGGCGCTGGGGGTGACCGAGATCGTCACCGACCTGTCGTTCTACAACTACGAGGCGAAGTACGAACTCGAGGGGTCCACCCACCTGATTCCCGCACCGGTTTCACCGAATATTTACGAAAAAGTACAGAAAATGACGCTCAAGGCGCATGAGGTGCTGGGGTGCCGGGGCGTAACGCGAGCCGACTTCCGTTTTAACGACAACGCCGCGGGTGAAGGGGACTTGGTCTGCCTGGAGATCAATACCCAGCCCGGAATGGCCCCTACCTCCCTCGTGCCGGAGTTGGCCCGCCATGCCGGGCATAGTTTCGAAGAGCTGGTGAGTTGGATGGTGGAGGATGCGAGTTGCAACAGGTAGGCGGTAAAGCCGCTGCGTCTTCCATCGCGATCGATCCCAGGCGCCTTCCGTTCGTGCCCGATCGCCGCAGGCCGCGGCCGTTGGCGAACATCCGGCGTACCTGGGTATTGCACCGCCAGCGCATCCTGCGCGGCCTGATGGCGCTCGCCTGTCTCGTTTTGCTCGTCGGCGCCTACCAGGGGCGCTCCGTCATCGTCCAGACCGCTGGGACCGCCGGCCAGCTTCTGCAGGGACGCTTCGCCGCCGCCGGGCTGGGGATTGGCGAGATCGCCATCACCGGACAGGTGATGACCCGCGAAGCCGACGTCGCCGAGGCGCTTGGCATCGATGAAAGCACCTGGATTCTGGGCTTCAATGCCGCCGCGGCCCGCCAGCGGCTGCTCGATCTGCCGGCCGTATCCGAAGCCACTGTGCGCAAGATCTATCCCAACCAGCTCCAGGTCACCCTCACCGAGAAGACGCCGGTTGCACGCTGGCGCGCTGCGGACGGCGACACCTGGCTGATCGATGCCGGGGGCAACCGTCTTGCCGAGGCGCTTCCCGTCGACGACAACCTGCCGCTCGTAATCGGCGAGGGTGCCGCGGACGACGCGCTGGTGATGATCCGGGCCATGCAGCGCTATCCCGGGATTTCCAACGGTCTCGTTGCGCTGAGCCGCCTCGCGGACCGGCGCTGGGACATGATCTACAAGAGCGGCCTGCGCGTGCGGCTGCCCGAATCCGGCGTCGCGCAGGCTCTGAAGCGGCTCAACACATACCAGCAGGAGCATCAGCTGCTCGACCGCGACCTGACGCGGATCGATATGCGCGTTGCCGACATGCTCGTGGTGCGCCCGACCGAACGGGCGCAGGAAAAGATCGAAGAGGACGCTGGTTGAGTGCGAGTTCGAGTGGCAGATGATTACCAGTGAAATGACGGCGCGGCTGAAGCCGGCCCAAGCGGGACGAACGAGCCTTGTTGCGGTGCTCGACGTCGGCTCGACCAAGATGAGTTGCGTGATTGCCCGTCTCGTGCCGCGGCCCGAAAGCCGCGCCCTGCGTGGCCGCACCCACGTTGCCGAAGTGATCGGCTTCGGCTACGGGCCTTCCGCCGGTGTGAAGAGCGGTGTCGTCTCCGATCTCGACAAGGCCGAACAGGCCATCCGCTCCGTCATCGGCATGGCCGAGCGCGGGGCGGGGATGACCGTCGAGTCCGTCATCGTCAATGTCAGCGCCGGCCGGCTGGGCTCGGAAACCTTCAGCGCTTCGGTGTCGCTGGGCGGGCAGGAAGTCGAAAAAGCCGACCTCGCCCGCGTCATGCGTGCGGTGAACGAGCGTAGCGTGCGTGCCGAACGTTCCGTGATACACGCGCTGCCGTTCAGCTACGCCCTCGACGGACAGGACGGCATACAGGAGCCGCTCGGCATGGTGGGCGAGACGCTGGGCGTCAATGTCGCCGTCATCAGCGCCGAAACGCTCGCCATGCGGAACCTGGAGCTGGCACTCAACCGCTGCCACCTGCAGGTGGAGGCCCTGATTGCCACCCCCTACGCCAGCGGGCTCGCCACGCTCGTCGACGACGAAGCCGGTCTCGGCGTTGCCTGCGTCGACTTCGGCGGTGCGACCACGACGGTGTCTGTCTTCAATGACGGGCATGTCGTCTATGCCGATGCGCTCGCCATCGGCGGCCATCACGTTACCCTTGATATCGCCCGCCAGCTCTCGGTGAGCGTCTCGGATGCCGAGCGCATCAAGACGTTCTACGCCAGCGTTCTGCCCGGCCAGCAGGACGAGCGCGAGCTGATCCCGATCGTGCCGGTGGGCTCGGCCGAGGACGAAGCGCCGAATGCCATCACCCGCGCCACGCTGACGCGCATCGTGCGCCCGCGCATCGAGGAAATCCTCGAAGCCGTCCGCGACCGCATGCAGGCGACGGGTATGATGGATGTGTGCGGCCGCCGCTTCGTCATCACGGGCGGAGCGAGCGAGTTGACCGGCATGCCAGAAGTCGCGCGGCGCATCCTCGCGCGCAACGTGCGGGCAGGCCGCCCGATGGGAATCTCCGGCCTTCCGGAAATGGCGAGGAGCCCTGCGTTCTCCACAGTCGCCGGCATGCTCGTTTATCCGCAAATTTGCCACCACGAACTCGCAGCGCCGCGCGGCCTGTCGAAGCTCACCGGAACAGGCGGATATTTTTCCCGCATTGGCAGCTGGTTACGCGAAAGTTTTTAACCGGTTGTTCCGGAATGGGTGCCCCGATTATCCCTAACAAGTGGTGAAACACCCGGGATTCCGGGCTTTCAAAATGCGTCTGCGTTAACGGAATCTGTCGAATTGTTAGTCTGGGATTAACGATTTCGCGGGTAAATCTTAACGCAACGTGCCACCCAGAGGGGTCAGTAATGACTATCAATTTGACGATTCCCGACATTCAGGAACTCAAGCCGCGTATCACGGTGTTCGGCGTCGGCGGCGCCGGTGGGAACGCGGTCAACAACATGATCAAATCCGGTCTGGATGGCGTTGATTTCGTTTGCGCCAACACCGACGCGCAGGCGCTGGCCCTGTCCACCGCGCAGCGTGTGGTTCAGCTCGGCGCCGCGGTGACCGAGGGTCTCGGTGCCGGCTCGCATCCGGAAGTCGGCCGGGCGGCCGCCGAGGAAAGTTTCGACGAGATCAACGACCATCTCTCGGGCTCGCACATGGTGTTCATCACGGCCGGCATGGGTGGGGGCACCGGCACGGGTGCGGCACCGGTGGTGGCCCGGGCTGCGCGCGAGCAGGGTATCCTGACCGTCGGTGTCGTGACCAAGCCCTTCCAGTTCGAGGGCAATCGGCGTCTCAATCTTGCCGAGGACGGGATCGACGAGCTGCACCGGCACGTTGATACGCTGATCGTCATTCCCAATCAGAACCTGTTCCGGGTCGCCAACGAAAAAACGACCTTCGCCGACGCCTTCGCAATGGCGGACGAGGTTCTGTATTCGGGCGTTGCCTGCATCACCGACCTGATGGTCAAGGAAGGCCTGATCAACCTCGACTTCGCCGACGTGCGCGCCGTCATGCGCGGCATGGGCAAGGCGATGATGGGGACGGGCGAGGCCTCCGGCGAGGATCGGGCCCGCCACGCCGCGGAAGCGGCGATCGCCAATCCGCTCCTCGACGACGTTTCGATGCGCGGCGCGCGCGGCCTGTTGATCTCGATCACCGGCGGCCGCGACCTGACGCTCTACGAAGTCGACGAGGCGGCCAGCCGCATCCGCGAGGAAGTGGACGGAGACGCCAACATCATTCTCGGCGCAACCTTCGACGACACGCTGGAAGGCACGATCCGCGTGTCCGTCGTGGCTACCGGGACGGAAGCGGCGATGGTTCAGGCCATGGATCCGGTCGAGCCCAAGGCCGACCGCGCCATGTCCGTCAAGAAGTCTGCGGGCTCGGGCGAGAGCAGCCAGAAGCCTGCCAACGCCGACGAACTGGACGACCAGGTGGAGGCTGCGATCTCGGAGGCCATCAAGGTCACCAATCTGGAGCAGCCGCAGGCTCAGGATGCCGGGGATGACGGCGTGACCGTCGAACCCTATGTGCCCGCGGCGCGAGGGCCGGAACCGCTCGACGACAATCCGCAGCCGCGCGAGGAAATGCCCATGCCCAAGCCGCATGTGCCGTCCCAGACGGCCCGGCCCGAGGGTAGTCGCCGCATGCCGCGCACCGAGGACCTTCCGGCCGTCGGCCAGCAGGCGATGCATGGGCGTCCCGCCAGCGGCGAACCCCGCAACGCCCGTGCGCTGTTCAAGCGCCTGGCTTCGAATGTCGGCCTGAGCATGGGTGGCGAGGAAGAAGAGGACATTCAGTCCGCACCGGCGCAGGCGCGCCAGGAGCCGGTCGCCGACGACCGGGCGGCCCGGAGCGCCATCGAGTCCGGCGGACAGCGTCCCGAGCGCCAGCGCACCGAGGGCGCGGCGGGGCAATCCGATTCGACGGGCCGTGCAAAACCGCAACAGTCGCAGAACGATCATCTCGAAATACCGTCGTTTTTGCGTAAGCACGGCTGAAAAGTTACGGTTTAATAGTGAAGTATAGCCGGCGCGCCTTTCGCGCCGGTTTTTTTTGCGTTATCAGGGCATCGGTTTTTCCGAGAGCAGGGTCATTTGGGTATGCATAGGCTTTCGGCGCGGCAATGTACGTTGGCGGGCGAATTGGAATTCAGCGGGTTCGGCGTGCACAGCGGCCAGCCGGTTACACTGACAATAGCTCCGGCCCCTCTCGATACCGGCTACAAGATTTCGCGGCGCATGGACGACGGCACGATTATCGGGCCGGTGGAAGTGCACTTTTCGCGCGTGACCCGCACGACCCTGTGTACCACCATCGATCTCGGCGATTCCGTCAGCATCGCGACCATCGAGCATGTCATCTCGGCATTGAGCGGGCTGGGTGTCGACAATGCCGAGATCACTGTTACGGGCACGGAATGTCCTATCCTCGACGGCAGCGCGCGGCCCTTCGCGGAAGGCATCGTAAGGACCGGTCTTAAGGTCCAGCCCGGCGCGCGCCGCTATATCAAGGTCAAACGCGCCGTTACCGTGCGTAACAACGACTCCTTTGCGGCGCTCGAGCCGTACAACGGCCGCGCGCTCGATCTCGAGATCGAGTTCGACAGCGAGGTCATCGGCCGACAGCGCATGATCTTCGATTGGACGCCGCGTCTCTACTACGAGGACGTGGCGCGGGCGCGCACCTTCGGTTTCGTGCGCGATGCCAAGATCCTGCGCCAGGCCGGCTATGCGCTCGGCTCGTCGCTCGAGAATTCCATTGCGGTTCACGAGGACCGCATTCTCAACCCCGACGGGCTGCGTTACGAGGACGAGTTCGTGCGGCACAAGCTGTTGGACGCCGTCGGCGATCTGGCGTTGAGTGGCATGCCGATCTACGGCCGCTTCCGCTCCTACAAGGGCGGCCATGCGCTCAACGCGCTGGTTCTTTCGGGACTGTTCGCAAGCTCGGCCAACTACGAGATCGTGACGGCAGAAGACCTGCCTCTCGCCTTCGATGCCCTCGACGATTTGCCGGAGGGGCTGGAGGTGAACTCCTATTTGCGGTCTGTGGGCTAACCGGCTACGTTGGCGCCACAGTTTTGATCTAATTCTTATCTAGGGCGCACCCAGTGTCTTGGCGTTTCGGGACGGGATTTTTCGTGACTGATAGTGGAATTCGGGAATTGGCCGGCCGTGCGGCCCGGCTTCTGACAATCGGCGTTGTCGTTGTCGCCTTGTCCGCCTGCTCGGGCTTCAACCTGTTCGGTAGCGGGAAGATCGAGGAGGAAGAGATCATTCCCCCCGAGCAGCTCTACCAGAGCGCCATCGACAACATGGACCGGCAGTACTATCAGACGGCCATCGACGATCTGGAAAAGCTCGAGCGCCAGCATCCGTACTCGCAGTACGCCGAAAAAGCCAAGCTCATGCAGGTCTACGCGAACTTCCGCACGGGCCGCTACTCGGAGACGGTCCTGGCGGCCGACCGGTATCTGGCTCTTTACCCCTCGTCGCCCGAGGCGGCGTACGTCCTTTATCTCAAGGGCACGTCCTACTACGCGCAGATCAAGGACATCACGCGCGACCAGCAGCTGGCGCAGGACGCCATCGACACGCTGCGTCTCGTGGTGACCAACTATCCGGACTCCAAGTACGTCGAGGATGCCCGCGAGAGCATTCGCGTCGCCTATGACCAGCTCGCGGGCAAGGAAATGTCGGTGGGGCGCTACTATCAGGGCCAGGGGCAGTGGGGCGCCGCCCTCAACCGCTTCCGTACGGTGGCCGACGACTACCAGACCTCGACCCATATCGAGGAGGCTCTCTATCGGCTGACCGAGACCTACCTCGAGCTCGGCCTCGTCAACGAGGCCCGCACGGCCGGTGCAGTCCTGGGGCACAATTACCCCTCTAGCGAGTGGTACGACAGGGCGTATAATCTGCTGCAGAATGAGGGCCTGAGTCCGGAAGTTGTCAACGAAGACCTGTTCGACCAGACAGCGACCGGATAGCCCTTTGGCGGGGGGTCGATACCGGCATGCTGAGTGCGCTTTCGGTCAAAAACATCGTCCTGATCGACCAGCTTGATCTTGCGCTGGACGAGGGCCTGACCGTTCTCACGGGCGAGACGGGTGCGGGTAAATCCATCCTGCTCGATGCGCTGACGCTGGCGCTTGGCGGGCGCGGCGACCAGTCGCTGGTACGCAAGGGCGTCGAGAGCGGCCAGGTGGTTGCCATCCTGAACCTGCCGCCGGACCACCCCGCCCGCGCCACCTTGCGGGACAACGATATCGAGGACGACGAGGAACTGATCCTCAGGCGCGTGCAATACGCCGACGGGCGCACACGCGCCTTCGTCAACGACCAGCCCGTCTCCGCGACGCTGCTGCGCACGCTTGGCCGGCTCGTGGTGGAAATCCACGGCCAGCACGACGACCGCGCGCTTGTCGATCCTGCAACCCACCGCGCGCTCCTCGATGCGTATGGCCGGCTGGGCGGCAACGTCCGGGCGGTCGCCGATGCCGAAGCCGCGCTGACGGAGGCGGAGCAGGCCGCGGACCGTCAGCGCGCCCGCATCGCCAAGGCGGCGGAGGAAGAGGAATACGCCCGCCACGTCGTCGACGAGCTGAGTGCGCTCGCCCCGCAACCGGGCGAGGAAGAGGAACTGGCCGAACGCCGCCATCACCTCATGCAGCTCGAGAAGGCCGCCGACGAAGTGCGCGACGCCGACGAGATCCTGAGCGGGCCCAGCGCGCCGGGAAGTCAGCTTTCGTCGCTGATGCGGCGGCTGTCGCGCAAGGCGGAAGGCGAGGGAAACCTGTTCACGCCGGTGGTGGAGGCCCTCGATTCCACGCTTCTTGCACTCGACCGCACCTCGGAAGCGCTCGAGGAACTCAAGCGCGAGATGGATTTCGATCCCGACGAACTCGAAAAGACCGAGGAGCGCCTGTTTGCCCTGCGCGCCATGGCCCGCAAGCATCAGGTGAGCTGCGACGAGCTCCCCGGGGTGCTTCAGCGCTACGAGAAGGACCTCGAGGATCTGCAGAGCGGGGAGGAGACCCTCAAGGAACTCGAAGCCGCCGTAGCCGCCGCGCGCGAGACCTACAAGCAGGCTGCCGGCGCGCTCAGCGGGGCCCGCACCGCGACCGCGCGCGAGCTGGAAGAGGCGGTCGGTGTCGAATTGCCCGATCTCAAGCTCGGCTCGGCGTCTTTCATCGTCGACCAGCAGGTGGACGAGGAACGCGTATCGCCCAACGGCTACGACCAGATCGCCTTCCATGTGCAGACCAACCCGGGCACGAGCCCCGGCCCGATGATGAAGGTCGCCTCGGGCGGCGAACTGTCGCGTTTCCTTCTGGCGCTCAAGGTGGTGCTGGCTGACCGTGGCTCGGCACCCGTGCTCATTTTCGATGAGATCGACACCGGCGTGGGCGGCGCCGTCGCCGACGCCATCGGCCGGCGCCTGGCGCGCCTGGCAGGCAATGTGCAGGTGCTTTCCGTCACGCATGCGCCGCAGGTGGCCGCACGCGCGCTCAGGCACATGCTCATCGAGAAGCAGGCCGTGGACGAGGGTGCTTTCGTGCGCACCCATGTCCGTCCCCTTGAGGGGGCGGCCCGCAACGAGGAGGTCGCCCGCATGCTGGCCGGCGCCAAGGTGACCGACGAGGCCCGCGCCGCAGCGACGCGCCTTCTCTCCGAGGTGCAATGATGAGCGAGCCCACCGAGGTCGCGGATCTCAGCGCGGACGAGGCCAGGGCCGAGATCGAACGTCTGCACGCGATCCTTGCGGCGGCCGACGAGGCCTACTTCCAGGCGGATGCGCCGGAGATGTCGGACGCCGACTATGACGCCCTGAAACAGCGTTACCTCGCCATCGAAGAGGCATTCCCTGACCTGAAGCGGGAAGACAGCCTTGGTGAGCGGGTCGGCGCCGCGCCGGCCGAGGGCTTTGCCAAGGTCACCCACGCCATGTCCATGCTCAGCCTGGGCAACGCGTTCCACGACGAGGACGTCGCGGAATTCGTGGCGCGCGGACACAAGTATTTCGAACGGGAAAAGGACCTGAAACTGGTCTTTACCGCCGAACCCAAGATCGACGGTCTCTCGGCGTCCCTGCGGTACGAGAACGGCAAGTTTGTCCAGGGTGCCACGCGCGGGGACGGCACGGTCGGCGAGGACATCACGGCGAACCTGAAGACCATCGACGACATTCCGAAGACGCTGAAAGGTGATGACTGGCCGGACGTCCTGGAGGTGCGCGGCGAGGTCTTCATGACCCATGACGAATTCCGCCGCCTCAACGAGCGGGCTGCCGCGGAGGGGCGCCAGACCTATGTGAACCCGCGCAACACCGCGGCCGGCTCGCTGCGCCAGCTCGACTCCTCGATCACCGCCAGCCGCAATCTGAGATTCTTCGCCTATGCCTGGGGCGAAACCTCGGCGCGGATCGCCGATACGCAGTTCGGCGCGGTGAACAAGCTTGGCGAGTGGGGCTTTGTCATCAACCCGCTGATGATCCGCTGCGAGACAGTCGAGGAGATGCTGGAGCACTACCGCGAGATCGAGGCCCAGCGCGCCACGCTCGGCTACGATATCGACGGGGTAGTCTACAAGCTCGACCGGCTCGACCTGCAGGAGCGTTGGGGCTACGTCGCCCGCGCACCCCGCTGGGCCATCGCGCACAAGTTCCCGGCCGAGCAGGCGACCACGATCCTCGAGAAGATCGACATCCAGGTCGGCCGCACCGGTGCCCTGACACCCGTGGCCCGGCTGACGCCGGTGACTGTGGGCGGTGTCGTTGTCGAGAACGCCACCCTGCACAACGAGGACGAGATCCTGCGCAAGGACGTGCGCGCGGGCGACACGGTGGTCGTCCAGCGCGCGGGGGACGTGATCCCGCAAATCGTGCGCGTCATCGAGGACGATCAGCACGAGTCGCGCCCGAAATACGAATTCCCCACGGTCTGTCCGGTCTGTGGCTCGGACGCCGTGCGCGAGATGAACGAGAAGACGGGCAAGCTCGACGCCGTGCGGCGCTGCACGGGAGAGCTGGTCTGCCCGGCGCAGGCGGTCGAGCTGCTCAAGCACTTCGTCTCGCGCAACGCCATGGACATCGACGGGCTGGGCTCCAAGCAGGTGGCCGCCTTCTACGAGGAGGGCCGCATCAGGCAGCCCGCCGACATCTTCACGTTGCAAAAACGGGACGAGCAGGCCGAAAACAGGATCGTCGACGAGGAAGGCTGGGGCGAAACATCTGTCAGCAAGCTCTTCGCCGCCATCGAGGCCCGGCGCGAGCCCGAGCTCGACCGCTTCATCTTTGCCCTCGGCATACGCCATGTCGGGGAGACGACGGCGGCGTTGTTCGCCCGCACCTATGGTACCTTCGATGCGTTCCGCGCCGCGGCGGAAGCGGCCGCCGCGGACGAGGGAGACGCCTATGAGAGTTTCCTGTCGATCGACGGCATCGGCGACACGGTCGCCAAGTCGGTGATCGCCTTCTTCGCCAACGAGCGCAATCGCAAGGCGCTCGACGATCTGACGGCCGAGGTACAGCCTAGGGAGTATATCGTCAAGGTCGCCGCGGACAGCCAGGTGGCAGGAAAGACCGTGGTCTTTACCGGCTCGCTGGAAAAGCTCACACGTTCGGAGGCCAAGGCCATGGCCGAGCGGCTCGGTGCTAAGGTCTCCGGCTCGGTCTCCGCCAAGACGGACCTGCTGGTGGCCGGCCCCGGGGCGGGCTCCAAGCTGAAAAAGGCCGAGGAACTCGGCATCGAGGTGATCGACGAGGACGCATGGCTCGAGCGAGCCGGCAAAAGCTGATAGCCTGCCAGCACGGAAGGAAAGCACGTCCGCACGGGGGTGGAGCATGAGCTTGGACACAGCCGCTTTCGCCCATGTCCCGCAATTGCAGGAGTGCATCCGCGATCCCGAGGCGTCCCGGTTCCGCAATCTCGATCTTACCGAAATGGACCGCAAGGCCCGCGAGGCCGGCTTTCCCGAAGGCTGGCGCCGGCCCGACGCCGAACGCGAGGCGATCCGCAGGCAGACGCTCGAAGGGTGGGAAGGGCACGACGTCTGGATATTCGCCTACGGTTCGCTGATGTGGGACCCGGCCTTCTATTTTGCCGAGGCGCGCGTGGCCCGCGCCCCGGGCTATGAGCGCCGGTTCTGCCTAAAGATGACGATCGGCCGCGGATCGCCCAGCGCGCCGGGCCTGATGGCGGCGCTCGATATCGGTGAGGCCTGTGAGGGGCTGGTCTTCCGCATCGCGTCGCACAACGTAGAGAAAGAAACGGAGATCATCTTTCGCCGCGAGATGATCTCGTTCGGCTACGCGCCCACTTTCATTCCGATCGAAACCGACGACGGGCCCATCGAGGCGCTGACCTTTGTCGCCGATCACGCTTGCGAGCGCTATGCGCGCGATATCGACCGGGAGGAATCAGCGCGCATGATCGCACAGGCCGACGGCATCAACGGCACGAATATCGAATACCTCGAAAATCTCGCCGCCCAACTCGAGACGCTGGGGCTTGACGACCCGGCGGTGGTGGACTTGCACGCCCGCACGCGGCGGTATGTTTAACCTGGAGCGCTTTCAGAACAAGTAGACACTACTTGTTTGGTTCGAGAACGCGACCACTCAAGAACCTCTAGATTGCCTGCGTCGCCGCTTCCAGCCAGGCCCGATTCTCTGCGTCAAGTTTCGGCCCGATCTCGTTGAAAACGCGCGCGTGATAGGCGTTGAGCCAGTCGCGTTCGTCATCCCCCAGCAGGTTGCCATCGATCAGTCGCGTCTCGATGGGGGCGAGAGTGAGCGTTTCGAACTCGAGGAACCCTTCGGCAACCGGGCTTTCGATGACGTGCACGAGGTTCTCGATACGGATGCCGTAGCCATCCGCCTTGTAGTAGCCCGGCTCGTTGGAAACGATGTGTCCGGGCTCCAGCGGCTGGCCATAGCGCGGCGAAATGCCGATGGGCCCTTCGTGAACGCCTAGGAAGGCGCCGACGCCATGCCCCGTGCCATGGGAATAGGTGACACCGTCCCGCCAAAGGAACTGGCGGGCAAGGATGTCGATCTGCGCGCCTGATGTCCCGCGCGGAAAGCGTGCGCGGCTGATGGCGATCATGCCCTTGAGAACGCGCGTGTAGCGATCCTTCTGCTCGTCCGTCGCGCTGCCGGTGAACAGGGTACGTGTAATGTCTGTCGTCCCCGAAAGGTACTGTCCGCCGCTGTCGACGAGCATCAACTCACCGGGCGCGAGGCGCCGATTGGTGGTCTCCGTCACCCGATAGTGTACGACCGCGCCATGCGGCCCGGCGCCCGAGATCGTGTCGAAGCTGATGTCGACCAGTGTGTCGTCGGCTCGGCGGAAGGTCTCGAGTTGCTCGACGATGCCGATCTCGGTGAGCTGGCCCTTCGGCGCGGCGGCGTCGAACCATGCCAGGAACCGGGCCAGCGCCACCCCGTCGCGCTTGTGCGCCTCGCGCATGCCGGCCAGTTCGGCCTCGTTCTTGATGGCCTTGGCGGCGAGCACTGGATCGGCCTTTTCGATGAGCTTGGCGCCCGCCTCGGCTAGTGTGGTCACCACCGCATCCGGCGCCGTTGCCGGATCAACCCATACCGCCGAATCGTGCGCACCGAGATCGCGCAGGGCATCGCGGAAATCGACGGCAGGGGTCAACTCGGCGACGCCCTCGAGCGCCGCCTTGGCGTCGGCCGTGACCTTGTCCGGAGCAATGAATATCCGCGGTGTGCCGTTCGCCGGCACGATGGCGAAGCCGAGCACGAACGGCGTGTTCGGCACGTCGCGCCCGCGCATGTTGAACAGCCAGCACAGGCTCTCGGGCAGGGTCAGCACGAGCGTCTCCGCACCGGCGGCGATCAGCGCCTCGCGCAACTCGCTCAGCTTCTCGCTCGCCATCCTGCCGGCTCGGTTCGGCCCCAGAAATTCGATGGGGCCGGTCGGCGGAGCAGGGCGGTCCGTCCAGACGCGATCGACAAGGTTCTCGGCCGGGGTGAGCGTTGCATGGCCGTCAAGCTGCTCACGCAGGCGCTTGATCTCGCCGGGGGCATGCAGCCACGGATCGAACGCCACGATTGCCCCGAGCGGCAGCGAATCGCGAATCCAGTCCGAGGCCTTGCCCGGCGGCGCTTCGACGATTTCGACAAGCTCGGTGTCCGTCTGCGTCGGCGCTTGCAGCGTATAGCGGCCATCAACGCATAACGCTGCCTTCTCCCTGCCGATTACCGCCAAGCCCGCCGACCCAGTGAATCCGGTCAACCAGCCGAGCCGTGCCTCGCTGGGCGGTACGGACTCGCCGCGATGCGCATCGGCGCGCGGCACCAGGAACGCATCGACCTTCGCTTTTTGCATCTCCGCGCGCAACGCCGCGAGGCGCGGGGCGACCTTCTCAGGGTGCGCGCGCTCCTCGAAGCTCTGGAAAACGGCGGTTGCGGCGGACTCGGACGGCATTGGCGGGGTCCTCTGCGATTGGGATGTCATGCACGCACGGCATGGCTCATCTGCGGTTGCCCACCTAACCGAACAGGCAAAGGTGAACTATATTCCGGGCAGTCGAAGGGATGACGGATCATCCCGCGAAAATCCCTGAATGGAGACAAAGATGGCCGAGCACAAGAATTTCTTCCGCAATGCGTTTGATGCATTCGTCGAGAGCCGGACGCGTCAGGCCGAGCGTGAACTCGCCCTGTATCGCACCAACATCAAGTTCGACGACGAGCCTCGGACAAAGAGCTAGGCTTTTGAACGACCAGCGTGGTCCACTCGCCGCGGGTGATCCTTTCCCGCAGCACCATGCCCTGGAGGCCGAAAGCGGCGATCACGCGCTTCGCCTGGGGCACCAGAATACCCGATAGTATGATCGTCGCCCCCGGCATGGCCACCCGGCCGATCGCCGGGGCCAGGCGGGCCAG
>CAZNHG010000037.1:14570-17231 GCA_964572555.1 uncultured Devosiaceae bacterium
ATCGCCTCGAGACACCCCGTCGTCGTCTCGTGATGGCCGGTGCCGAAGGCCTGTCCCGCCTCGATGCGCAGCGGAATGCTGCCTGCCGGCACGGGGTCGGTCGAATGGCTTCCGTAGACATAGAACCCGCCGGCGGTGACCGGTTGCAGCCCCTCGAGAGACTTGCCGACCCAGTCGAAATCGGGATCGATCCGCTCGACCGCGAACGTCACCGAGCCACCGAGAACCTCGTGCGCGACCTGGTTGAACGCGTCGATATCCGGCTCGTGGCCGCAGGTCGCCTCGAATACCCATTCGCCATTGTCGTCCTCGTGGGCCGAGGCCGTCAGGGCAAGCTCATCGCGCTCCATCACGGCGTCGACAAGGGCATAGGCCTGGTCCTTGGTCAGCGGCACCGAAAGTTGTGACTGCGTCATGATCGATCCTTTCACGAGGAAGGCCTAACCCCCCGGCACGCCTTTGACAATATGAATGCGCGGGGGCCGGGCACAAGCCGGCATTCGGCGTTAACGAGGCCTGTTTCTTGCCGCTCGCAGCCGCTAATCTCCCGTAACCAAACCGATTCAGGCGTGGGGAGGCGGCGATTACCAGCATAGGCGAGACTCCGGAACCGGCGCGGGTGACACCCCGCATCGCGTTGCTCGACATCCTGCGCGGCGTGGCGATCATCGGTGTGGTCTTTTACCACTTCGTGTTCGATCTGCGGCTGCTGGAGTTCATCGAACTCGACGCCACGCGCGATCCCGGCTGGGTGGCCTTCGCGCACATCCTGTCGGGTACGTTCCTGTTTCTTGTGGGCGTGAACCTCGTTCTGGCGCACGCCAAGGGGCTGCGCTGGCGGGCATTCTGGAAGCGGATCGGGATCCTGGTGCTCGCCTCGGCGGCGATCTCGGTCGTCACGTTCTTCGCCTATGCCGACCGCTTCGTCTACTTTGGCATCCTGCACGCCATCACGCTGTTCTCGGTGCTGGCTCTGCCGTTCCTCATTGCCCCGAGCTGGCTCGTAGCGGCCGCTGCTGTCGTCGTGACGGCGCTTCCGTATGTCGTGAGCAGTCCGTTTTTCGATGCGCGCATCACGTCGTGGATCGGGCTTTGGGAGTATCCGCCGCTGACCGGCGACCTCGTCCCTGTCTTTCCGTCCTTCGGCTGGACGCTGGGGGGTATCGTCGCTGGCCGACTGATCCTGACAACGGTGCTCGGAGACCGGCTGGCCGCATTCCCCTCGGAAGGCAGAGCCATGCGCTGGCTGGCTCTGCTGGGGCGGTGGAGCCTTGTCATCTATCTCGTTCACCAGCCGGTTCTGGTCGGGGCTATGTATCCTGTCGCCCAGATCGTGCACGGCCAGTCCGACCAGCGTTCGGCCGAGTTCTACGGTTCGTGCTTCTCCTCCTGTATCGACATGCGCGGAAACGCTCCGCAATGCCGCAGCTACTGCCAGTGCGCACTCGACAAGGTGGCCGCGGACGATCTCTGGGATGCGCTGGACACCGAGATGTCCACGCCCGAACAGCGCGAAGCCGTCGGCGAGGTGACGGCGCAGTGCCGCGTGGAGACGGAGGAGGGGAGCTAGCTCGACCGTCCCGCGGTGGCCGCGAACAGGGCGATGGCGGCGGCGTTGGACACGTTCAAGCTCTTGATCGGACCGGGCATGTCGAGCCGGACCATCTCGTCGCACAGGCTCCGCGTGCGTTGACGCAGCCCCTTGCCTTCCGCGCCCAGCACAATGGCCAGCGGCACGTTCTCCGTGCGCGGCCTGAGAGGCGCATCCGCCTCGGAATCGAATCCCAGGCACCGCATGCCGCGTCCCTTGAGTTCCTCGAGCGTGTCGCCGAGATTGCGCACTTCGATCAGCGGCACCAAATCGAGGGCGCCGGATGCGGACTTGGCGAGCACGCCTGTCTCGCGCGGCGCATAGCGCGCGGTGGTGATCACGGCGTCCGCGCCGAAGGCGCAGGCGGTGCGCAGGATCGCGCCGACATTGTGCGGATCGGTGACTTGGTCGAGCACGAGCACGAGATCGAGCTTGCCAGCTTCGGCGAGGCTAGCGCGTGTTGCCGGATCGACTTCGAGGGCTGCGCCTTGAT
Source organism: uncultured Devosiaceae bacterium (assembly GCA_964572555.1). Taxonomy (GTDB): domain Bacteria; phylum Pseudomonadota; class Alphaproteobacteria; order Rhizobiales; family Devosiaceae; genus CAZNHG01. The sequence goes on from CAZNHG010000037.1 coordinate 16,655, forward strand.
GTACGGCGTCCTTGCCCAGTAGGGCGTCGAGGTCGCGCGGCTTGACCTCCGTGACCGGCACCTCCCCCAGCGGTCCGGATTCGCTCAGCCTGTTGAGGGCATTGGTCGTCGCCACCAACTTGTGCTTGCGCCGCAGCGGATTGTCGAGCGCCGCACGCACGGTGTGCAGGCCGTAGAGATAGACGGGCCCCTCTTCGAGATCGCGCGGCTTGTGCCGGGGTGGGAACTTGTTGCGGCTCATGCGTTCTCCCGTAGCCGGTTCGCGCCCGCCCGGCAAGTTGGATGACTGTACGGCGAGTTTCCATATTTGATGGTGACATGGGTACCGCGGAGTGACCTTAATCCGCCCGACAGTTTTGGCCCTGTGGTCAGGCTGTTGCCTCGCTTGCCGAAGCGACCGCATTGGCATGGAGGGGTGGGAGAGTGGTTAAATCCATCAGACTGTAAATCTGACGCCTATGGCTACGCTGGTTCGAATCCAGCCCCCTCCACCAAGCCCGCCGGATTGCCCGGCACTCGGATCGCGGGTATAGCTCAATGGTAGAGCAGCAGCCTTCCAAGCTGAATATGCGGGTTC
>CAZNHG010000038.1:0-17116 GCA_964572555.1 uncultured Devosiaceae bacterium
CGAGGTTGCGCGAGGCGAGCAGCACGGTGAGGCCGCTGGCGGCGAGGTCGGTTGCGATCTGAAGCCCGATGCCTTGATTGGCGCCGGTGACGAGGGCGATGCGGGAGTTTTCAGTCATGGTATGATCCTGTTCTTGATTGGACGAACAGGAAATGGTCATGGGGGATTGGACGTTCTATGCTCGAACGTCCAGGATAATTTCGTGTGGGTCCAGAATGGCTGATCCCCTTGCGCAGATCGTTGGCTTGCTGCAGCCGGGCGCGCCGTTTTCCAAATGTGTCACCGGCTCGGGATCATGGCGAGTAAGGCGCACGCAGTCGCCCAATCCCTATTACGTCGCCGTGCTCAAGGGGAGCCTGCGTTACCGGGATCACCAGAGCGGCGAGGTCATCGTCAATGCAGGCGATTTCATCCTCATTCCATCGGCGCAGAACTTCATGTTGCTCAGTGAGGTGCCCAGCAAAGACATTGATATGGTGATCGATCCGGTAATCCTGCCGGGAGGCGGATATCGCGTTGGCAGCATCGACGGTCCGATCGATATGCGGGCGTTGGTCGGCTACTGCATTTTCCAGTCCGACGATGCGGCCTTGCTATCGTCGTTGCTGCCTCAACTTGTGATTGTGCGGGGCGAGCATCGCTTGGCCATGCTGATGCAATTACTGGGCGATGAGGCCGTGGGCAGCAAACCCGGGCGGGAGGTGGTGTTGCAGCACTTACTGGAGGTGCTGCTGATTGAGGCACTGCGGTCCTCCGCCGAGCTCGGCGACACACCGGGGTTGCTGCTCGGCCTGTCGGACGAGCGGCTGGCCGTGGCGATCCGAGGTATGCATGCGAGGCCCGAGCGCAGCTGGACAGTGACAGAACTGGCACGTGAGGCGGCTCTGTCCCGGTCGGGTTTCCATGAACGATTCCAGAGCGCTGTGGGAATGGCGCCTATGGAATATCTAACGGCATGGCGGATGGCTTTGGCCAAGGACCTCTTGCGCAAACGGGAGCTGGGCGTGAGCGCAATTGCGCGGCAAGTCGGATACCGCTCGGCAAGCGCCTTCAGCGTAGCCTTCATGCGCAGCGTAGGGGTGTCCCCTGCACGCTATGCGCGCGAGACTGCCGCGGCATTGTCCGGCACGGCGGCAGATGAATTTGAAGGCGCCATTGCCTAATGCAGACCGACATAGTCAGGGAGGAACGGTTGCGTTCGCGGGGCGCTTGCTTCGAACATAAAAAGCCCCGCTCGCCGGCGGGGCATCGAAGTTGTTTGTGACATCACTGGAGGATCGCTGCCTCGCTTGAAAGATTGGCAACATTGGGGCGCCGCTAGTGTGCGTCGCAGACCGCCGGCTTGGTGCCGGCGGGCCTAGGGTCGATCTCCAGCTTCTTCTTGACCTTTGCGCCGCGTTGCTCGGCGGCGACGGTACAATAGATAGGTGGCAGCGAGCTGTTCCAGAAGCCTTGCCGGGCGTTCTTCTTCGAGGCCCGCATGACGTGCATGGGGTCATCGCCTAGGTCCTGCCGTCACGGAAACGAACCTGACGCCGTTCTTCGCCAGCTTCCTGACGTAGAACTCCATGTCGAAGGCGTCGCGGAAGAACCGACTGAAGGAATGAACCACGACAACATCGAAGGGCGCGGCCTTGCTGGGTCCCGCCTCGATCCCGGCGACCATGCGGCGGCGGTCATTGATGGCGGTTGCGCCGGGCTAGATGAAGGTTTCGACCAGTTGCAGCCCGCGCGTCTTGCAACAGGCTTCACCCTGTCGTTTCTGATCGGGAATCGAGACATCTTGCTCGGCCTGCCGCGCAGTCGAGACACGAAGGTAAAGCGCGGTGCGCAACGGCGGAACGTTGGAAGTGGGAACGGTCATGCCCGGTCTCCTTGGTCGGCCGCCTCATCGGGAGACAACACGGCGACACCGAACGGCAGGAAATGTTTCGTGTTGGAGGTGACGACTATGAGTTCATGCGCTTCGGCGATGCCGGCGATCACAGCATCGGCCATGCCGGGATCATGGCCGACCGCAAGCGCCGTCGCTTCCAGCCGCCCGCCGATCGCGGCAGCCTGCGCGTCGAAACCTATGATCTTATCGTCGTATGTGGAAACGAGACCGCTGAGCCATGCTTTCAGGCTCGCGGCTTTCGCCGTTGCCTCCTTGTGATCGAGAAGCGCAATCTCCTTCTCGATTTCGTGGACGGAGACGACCGACAGGAATAACCGGCCGTCGCAGTCCATGCGGTCCAGCCAGTCGAGGAAGGCAGATGGTGCTTCCGCGCTCATTGGCGCCAACATGGAGACGACGCTAGTGTCGAGAAGAAAGCCGCTCAATGCTCGACATCGCGCGACGGCGTGCGATTACGCTCGAACTCTCCGCCTGGGAACGTCCTGAGATAGCCGACGAGGCCCGCCCGTTTGCGTTCGAGCGCCTTGCGCGCGATCTCCGCCGCCTCGACCGAGACCAAGGCCGCAACGGGCTTGCCATGACGGGTAATGGTCACGGTCTCTCCCTTGACCGCTTCGTCAACAAAGCTGGAAAATCCGGCCTTGGCGTCTCTAAGGTTGATGGTCAGCATGCCGCTCTCCGCACATAGTCATGCGTGACTACAAATAGTCTGCTAGGGCGCGGAATTCAACACTGGTTTCGATGCCGGAGGCATCAGCCGCCGGTTCAAACCATGATCGCGTTCATTGACGATCACAAGTCCTGCCAAATGATAGTGCGGGTCCAGAAACAGCCAGCGGCCAAGCATGCAGGTCGGCCGCCCGTCCAGCCAGTCGCGCTCTTGCAAGAAGACCTACCGGGCCGAAGATCTTCTCAGCCCAGTTCGTCATTCGACATTTGAATTCTGCCCGTCGCCGGAGTGAACCTCAGGCTATGCTCTGCAGACCACACCATTGGGCGATGAAAAGAGCGATTACCCGGGTCGTATGCACCATGCTGTCGAGGTCGGTGTACTCACCCGGGGAGTGGCTGCCGCCGCCGTGCCCGCCATAGCAGAGCGTGGGTATGCCGTAATACAGATCGTATTGCCGTGTATCGCTCGTGGCCGTCTGGCTGAACGTTTCCAGGGGTGTTCCGTAGACGTCTTCGTGCACCTCCGCTAGCGCGGCCTCGGCGCCGGTGCCCGGTTCGAAGACATGACCGTCGGCCTGGAACCCGATCCAACTCACCTCGGGCTCAGAATGTCCCAGTCTCTTGGCGCTCGCCACAATGCAGTCCAGCACGCGCCGGCGCATTTCCGGCAATGGCTGCCCAGGCAGGACGGACAGGCGGCATTCGATCTCGCACCACGAGGGAACCGACCCCAGCCAGTCACCTCCTCGAATCTTGCCCAAGCTGAACTTTACCGGGGAATCGATATGTCCGAACCAGGGGTGGTTCCGGGCCTCTGCGTTGATTTCGGCCGTCAGTGACTGAAGGTCGGAGATATACTCGTAAGCCGCAACGATAGCGTTGGCCCCATTGTCGGCAGCCAGCACATGGCCGGGGCGGCCAAGGATACGGGCGCGGAACCAGACCGAGCCCAATTCGGCCCGGAGCAACCGGCCGTCGAGCGCTTCGGGTATCAAGCAGGCGTCGGCAGTGTAGCCGCGTTCCAGCGTCGCGAGGGCGCCATTGCCGGTACACTCTTCCTCGCTAACGGTTTCGACGAAAACCGGGGCGGCGGGCGCGTATCCCAGCGCCCTCAGCGCATCGAGCGCGAAGACGATCTCGGCGACACCCACTTTCATGTCGTTGGTGCCGCGACCATACATCCGACCGTCCCGGCCCCTCGGCTCAAACGGCGGATGGTCCCACAGTTCTGGAGCGCCAGGCGGCACGACGTCGATATGTCCCTGCAGGATAAGACTACGCCCCGCCCCGTCGGCAGCGCGGGCCACGACCTGTTCCGCGACGGAATAGTCGGCACCGTTAACGGGAGAATAGCCTGGCTTGCCTGCGATATCGACATCGTCGATCGTGAAGCGATCCACGTCCCAGCCGCGCGAAACGAACTCGCTTGCGAGCCATGCCTGGCACGGCGCTTCCCTACCCCTCGTGGTATCGAACGAAACCAGGCGCGCGAGCCATTCAGTCTGGCGAGCCCTCTCCGCCTCAATCTGCCGGGCCAGATCCGCGGAGAGCGTTTGCAGGATATTCACGGAGATTTCGGACATCAGTGCCTCAGTCGGTATCGTGCGCGTAGCCGTAGACCTCGGCCGCACGTTCGGGCGTCAGATAGCCGTTTCGGATATCCCGTGCGACCGCCTCCTTGGGGCGTTTCGCCGGATCGCCGTAACCGCCGCCGACACCGGTGACCACGCGGATCACATCGCCGGTGTTCACCTCGACATTGGTGGCAAATGCATGACGCTCCGAGGTGCCGTCGGTACGCCGCACCTCGACGAAATTGGTCGAGCCGTCGAGGCCACCCTCAATCCCCCAGGGTGGTACACGCGATCTTGTATACCCCAGCGACACGAAGTTGTGATCCGCACGCACGCGGTAGTGCACATCGATACCCTTACCGCCGCGCCATTGTCCTTCCCCGCCCGGTGCGCCGTTAAGCGCAACCTGATCGACATTCAGGCCGTACCGGGCTTCCGCAACCTCGGCGGGGCAGTTAAAGGTCTCGCCATGGAAACCGGAGAACTGACCCGACGGGCCGTCGTGTCCCTGCCAGGCGCCCCAGCCACCAACCTGTGGCTCGACGATCGTGTAATGCCGGCCGGTGTCAGGATGCGGACCGCCCACTACGGTGCCACAGATAGAGGCGAAATTGCCCGCTGGCACCACGCCGGGGAAGTAGGAGGCGAGAGCACGCAGGAGCATGTCGAACAGCCGCACCTCGACCTCGGAATAGTAGCCCAGCGCCCCCGGCGCCTCGACATGGAACAGGGTGCCCGGCTCGGTCACCACCTTGAGCGGACGGAAAAAGCCGCCATTGCCCGGCGCCTCGGGATCGGTGAAGGCCTTGAAGGCGAGTTGCACCGCAATCTCGGTCCCCTCGCGCGAGGCGTTGGAGGATCCCCTTTGTCGCGGATTATCCTTCAGATCGACGACGAATTCGTCTCCGGTGATCGTCAGGCTCACCTTGTGGATGTCGCCGGTGTCCTGCTCCTCCTGGAACTCGTAGGTCCCGGCTGGCAGCGCTTTGAGCGCAGCGCGTGCACGGCGTTCCCCGAGATCCATGTAATCCTCGATTGCCGCTTCGAAGGTCGCTCCGCCGTATTTCTCGACCAGTTCCAGCACGCGGCGCTCGCCGATGCGCAGCCCTGCGATCCCCGCCCAGAGGTCGCCCCTCAGGTAGTCGGGCAAACGCGTATTCGTATAAAGGATATCAAATACAGCAGTATTCTCGCGCCCTTCCTCGAACAGGCGCAGAGCAGGAATACGCACACCCTCCTGAAAGATCTCAGTCGCCTCCGAGGACATTGAGCCCGGCACACTCCCGCCCACATCGTTCCAATGCGCGATATTGGCCACCCAGGCGACGAGGCGCCCGTGGTGGAACACCGGCGCGGCCAGCACCATGTCGTTCAAATGCGTGACGCCGCCGTAATAGGGGTCATTCGATGCGAAGACATCGCCGGGCCGGATTGTATCAAGGGGAAACTTGTCGAGTATTCCCTTGATGGCCTTGTCGAGCACACCGATGAACGCCGGGATGCCCGCGCCCGAAGCGGCTATTTCGCCATTGCGGTCGAGAATGGAGGTCGAAAGATCGAGCACCTCGTAGATGATCGCGCTCATCGATGCCTTGCGCTGGGCGACGAACATCTCGTCGGCAATGGCCTCCAGTGCGCTCTGTACGATGTCGAACGTGACGGGGTCGTGTGTAATGGTGGTCTGGTCCATATCTTAGCCTCGGATTTCGATATGAATGTTGCCGTAGTCGTCTATCGAAACGCGGTTCCCCGGGTGGACGACAACTGTGGTGCCGGGATCCTCGACGATGGCGGGACCATCGAATTCCATGCCCGGCTCGAACTTGTCGGCGTCGTAGATCGTCGCCTTGTGACGCCCCTCGGTCGCATAGTCGACCTCGCGTTCGCCTTTCACGGCGTCAGCGACATCACGGCCATTTTTTGGAAGAGGCACCAGTTCCAGCTTGCCGACCTCACTCGATGCAATCAGGTGGATGCCCGTGATCTCCACGCCGGCATCCAGCCTGTAAGTATATTCGCGCTCATAGATCTCGTGAAAATCCGCAACCATCTTCTCGAGAGAGGCGGCATCCAGGCTTTCCGGCGCGATCGGTACTTCGACCCCGAATTCCTGGTTCTGATAACGGCACCCGATGAGCGGGCGCAGCGCGACCTTGTCGCGCGGTACCCCCTCACCCGCGAATTCGTCGCGGGCCTGCTCCACAGTGTGGTGCAGCAATTCGTTCAAGCCGGCATAGTCGTCCGCATCCAATAGACGCGTGACGAAATAGTCGCGGCGCAAATCGGACATCATCATGCCCCAGGCGGAAAAGACCGGCGCTCCGCGCGGCACGACCACCTTCTTCACGCCGAGTTCCTGCCCGAGGGCAACGCCGTGCATCGGCCCGCCCCCGCCGAACACAACCAGGGCGAAATCGCGCGGGTCGTATCCGCGATTGACCGAGACCAGCTTGAGTGCGTTGACCATGTTCGAGTTGGCGATGCGTACGATGCCTCGCGCCACCTGCTCCGGGGTCTGGTCCAGGCGCTCCGCCAGCCTGCCCAGCGCGGCATCCATTGCCGGGATATCCGCTTCAACAGTGCCGCCGCAGAAGTAGTCGCGATTTATTCGCCCCAGAGCCAGGTTCGCGTCCGTTGTTGTCGCTTCGGTACCGCCCCGACCGTAGGCGGCAGGTCCCGGTGCGGCACCCGCAGACTGCGGCCCGACGTGAAGCTTTTTGAAATCGTCGACCCAGGCGATGGATCCCCCACCATTGCCGATCTCGACGAGGTCCACGACGGGCACCATGATCGGGTATCCGGCTGAACGGCGGTTGCGCTCGATCCAGTAGTCGGTCTTGATCGCAACCTTGCCGTTCTCGATCAGCGAGCACTTGGCAGTGGTTCCGCCGATATCGAGAGCGAGAACGTTCGGTTCGCCGATGATGCGCCCCAGCTCGGCCGCGCCCCAAAAGCCGGAGGCCGGGCCGCTCTCGACCATGGTGATCGGAACGGCCTTGGTTGCCGACACGGAATCGACGCCGCAATTGGACTGCATGATGAACATATGTCCGCGATAGCCCTGTTCGTTAAGCCCGGTCTCGAGCTTTTCGAGATACCGCGCCGCCTTGGGCTGGACATAGGCTGACAGGACCGTGGTGTTGGAGCGCTCGTATTCGCGCCACTCGCGGGTAATCTGGTGGGAGGCGACCACGGTGACCTCCGGCCAACGCGCCTGGATCTCGGCAACAACCGCCTGCTCGTGGGCCGGATTGGCATAGGAATGAAGCAGGCAGACTGCGATGGCTTCGACGTCATCGGAACGGAAATCGGCCAGAATTCCGTCCAGTTCGGTCACGTCGAGCGGCAGGACCTCGTGGCCCGCATAGTCCATCCGGCCGGGCAGCTCGCGGCGCAGATAGCGCTCGACGAACGGCGCCGGCTTCTCGTACATGAGGTTGAAGAAGTCCGGCCGGTTGCCGCGGCCGATCTCCAGCGTGTCGCGGAAGCCCGCCGTCGTGATCAGACCCACCTTCGCGCCTTTGCGTTCGGTCAGGGCGTTGATGACGACGGTCGTGCCGTGAGCGAAGAAATCGACGTCCTCCACCGCGACACCGCCCTTGCGCATCACGTCCAGAACACCGCGCTCGAAATCGGGGGGCGTGGTGTCCGACTTGCCGGTGCGCACCGTCTGTGTGCCGCTTTCGACGTCGGTCTCGAAATACACCAGGTCTGTGAATGTTCCCCCGACATCGGTGGAAACGCGCGTGATCTTTTCGGTCATCTTGTCCTCTTGCGGGATATAGGCGGCCATCGGGATTGCCTTGGGCTTGGGGCCAGCCGCGCCGCTCATGCGGCACGGCTAGATGGCGTCAGCGACGCCGTGTTGATGCGGCAAGCGCCACGGCGATCACGATAATCACGCCCGTGGTCAGGTCTTTGAAGAAGGGATTGACGTTGAGGATGTTGAATCCGTTTCCAATCAGGGCGATCAGAAGCACACCTGAGACCGAGCGCCAGACTGCACCGGATCCGCCAAGGATCGAGGTGCCTCCGAGTATGACCGAGGCGATGGCCTCCAGTTCCATACCGGTGCCTGCCTGCGGCTCAGCCATCGAAATGCGCGATACCGAGATCACGCCCGCAAGTCCTGCCGCCATGCCCGTCAAGCAGAACGTCATGATCTTGATCAGATTCGTTCGAATTCCGGACAGGATGGCTGCTTCCTCGTTGCCGCCGACAGCGAAAACGCGACGACCGAACGTGGTCCCATTTAGCAGCACGGTCATTGCGCCCATGAACAAGAGCAGCACGATCACGGCCACATTGACCATGCCGACCCGCTCACGACCGAGCCAGGAGAACTCCTCGATACGCACCGGGATCAATGAACCATCTGTAATCAGGATGGCCAGCCCGCGGTAGACAAGACCTGTTGCCAGGGTCACCAGGAACGAATGGACGCCAAAGCCGGTGATGATGATGCCGTTGATGGCCCCGAGGAAGAACCCAAGAGCCGGGCCGGCGAGGATTGCCAGATACGGATCGACATTGATGGCCAGCCAAGCGGCGGTGACCGAGGCCACCCCGAAAATGGCACCAGTAGACAGATCGAAGCCACCACCGATGATCACCAACGTGAGCGCGCAGGCGATGATGGCGAGCGGAGCGCTCTGGTTGACGATGTTCAAGAGATTCCGGGCGGTAAAGAAGCTGTCGGAAGCAAAGCCGAGGCCCACCAACAGCAAGGCGATGATAATGAGGACGCCATAGTTACGCGCAAAATCCAGCACGCGTCCGGCGTCTATGCGCGGCCCGGCCGTGCTCTGGTTGAGAGTATCGGTCATGCTTGAGCAGCCTCCTGTCCTTCGGGTGCCGTCTGCGGGTGAGCGCCCTGCTGCTGAAAAATGCGGTTGAGAGCGGCCTCGACGGTCAATCCCCTGGTATCGACCTCGGCGAAAATGCGCCCCTCGCTCATCAGGTAACCGCGGTGGGATAATGCGATGACCTCCTCGAGCTCGGAGGAAATCAATACGATGCCGACACCGGACGCGGCCATTTCGACAACGAACTCGTGGATACGTTGACGCGCGCCGATATCCACGCCGCGACTGGGTTCATCCAGGATCAGCAGTTTCGGACGAGCCGCGGCCCATTTGGCCAGCAGCACCTTTTGTTGATTACCGCCCGAATAAAGGACGACCTCGCCGTCAATGCGGTTTGGCACGATGCCGAAGTGCTCGATGAGTTCCCGCGTGCGTCGACGTTCCGCGCGGGGTTTGGTGAACCCGAGCGTGTTGATTTCACCCAGGGTCGCCAAGCTGATGTTGGGCCGCGTCGTCTGAGTCAGGACAAGCCCCTGCTTGCGCCGATCCTCGGGGACCAGCGCCACACCATTTTTGACCGCACGGTGGGTAGAGAACCGCGTCTGCTCGACGCCGTCGATCGCGTAGTAACCCTTGATGATCGGGTCGGCGCCGAACATAGCGCGGCCGACCTCGGTTCGCCCTGCACCGACCAGGCCGATCAGCCCGACAATTTCACCGGGGCGCACCGCAATCGAGATATCCGCAAGTCCGGTGTTGGTCGTCACGTCGCGCATCTCGGCCACAGGCGCAACGGAGGGCAACGGCCGCGGCGGCAGTTCGGGCCAATTGATTTCGGACGCCTCGCCCAACATGGAATCGACAAGGCTTTGCTTGGTTTCACTCTCGGTTCTATCGGTGCGCACGACCTTTCCGTCCCGCATGACGGTCACACGGTCGCAATTGGCCAGGATATGGTCGAGGAAGTGGCTGACATAGATAATGGTCACACCTTGGCTCTGCAGCCGGCCAATCAGGACGTGCAGGCGCTCGGCCTCATCTTCGGTCAGCGACGAGGTGGGCTCGTCCATAATGATGACCTGGGCCTCTCGGGCGATGGCGCGCATGATCTCGACCTTCTGGCGCTCGGCGATGCGCAAGCCGGCCACCTTGGCATCGGGGTCCAGCGAGAAACCACATGTCTGATCAAGTTCAGCAAAACGCGCGCGGTCGCCGCGCATCAAAAAACCGGCGCCATTGGTTTCCTTGCCCAGAAACACGTTCTGGCAAACCGTGAGCTCGGGCACGAGCTGCAATTCCTGGTGGATCATCGCGACCCCCCGTCCGAGTGCATCGCGGGGGGAGAATCGCGTGACCTGTTTGCCGAAGATCTCAACGCTCCCCTCGTCTGCGGAGTAGTAGCCCCCGACGATCTTGCCCACACTGGATTTCCCGGCGCCGTTTTCCCCGACCAGGGCGTGGACTTCACCCCGGGCGAAATCGATGGTGATGTCATCGAGAATGCGCGCGGTTCCGAAGCTCTTTGCGACACCCCGCAATCGCACGGCAATATCTGGTTCGGACATTGGCTCCCTCTCCTTGGCTGGGGCGCACGGCGGCGCGCAGGCGCCGCCGCTGCCTACCGTCATCGTTGACGGTTCAACCCTGCCACTCCGCCTTGAAGTCCGGATGCGCGTCGAGCCATTCCTTATCGACGATCGCGGGTACATTCTCGCGCAGGCCGCGCTCGTCGATCCAGGTCGACACATCTTCGCCGTTCAGGTGACGGACAAGAGCATCCAGGGCGGCCGAGCCAATCGATGCGGGGAACTGGGCCAACGAGGCATCGTAAAGGCCATCACGAATACCATCGACGATGATCTGATTGAGACCGGCGCCAATCATATAGACTGAGCCAACCTCGATTCCGGCATCGCTTAGCGCGATCTCGGCGCCCATAAGGTGCTGGTCGGCATTGGACAACACCACGTCGATATCGGGATTGGCCTGCAGGATATCCTGCATGGCAACCAGGGATTCCTGGGGGCTGTAATTGCCCTCGCCCGTGGCAACGATTTCGATATTGTCGTGCTCACCGAGCACCTCGGTATAGGTATCGTTGCGCAGGTTATCGAATGGGAAGACCAACTGCCCGATCAGGACCACAACGCGGCATGGATCGATACCTTCGCAATAGTCGACCACCGCCTCGGCTTGACTGCGCGCGCCTATGGCGGGGTTGGCAGCAACCGTGGTGACGAGACCGTCAACCTGCGGTTGCATTTGCGTCAGATCCGGGCCGACGGGAAACAGCGTGGCCGCTACGGGGATGCCTGCCGCGGTTGCCTTTTCGAGAGCATTGGCGATGCCAACGGTGTCGTTGGGAGTAACGATCAAGGCGTCGAAACGCTTGCTTTCTATGAGATCCTCGACCTGGCTGAACTGTACCTGGGCGGAGAATTCGCCGTCATAGATCTCGGTGGAGACGTTGTCGTACTGGCCGGCCGCTTCCTCGATGCCGGAATAGACGGCCTGGTTGAAGCCATTCTGGCTGGAGGCGGCGAGATAGGCGATATTCAGCCCGTCATCCTGTCCCAATGCGGCGGTTGGTGCGAGGGCACCAATAAGAAAGATGGTGCGTTTAAGAAGGGTCATCGTGGCGTTCTCCGAGGTTTGATGCGTAAGTTTCGTGCGAGTTCACTCGTTCTTGGTTATTGGGCAGTCAGCCCTCCAGCACCGCAGCATCTGCGGACGCAAGGCTTTGGCCGGGATGGAAAGTCGCGATTTCGGGATCTTGGAGATTGAGAAGCAGAAAGCACAGCGTGACCACGCTCTGCCACTGCATGGCGCGGGCCACGCGGGCAGTGTTGAAATGGCCTCGTTCGGCCAGAAGATTTACAGTTCCGATCACGCGGCCATCGGCCACCGCGGGAATGTTGAGATTGGACTCGCAACCCAGTTCGCGGATCTTTTTCCAGTCGAAGAAGACCTCGGCAATCTCCTCAATTGTGGTGCTATGGAACGGCTGCGCGCCACGGATCACGGTTTCGAAATAGCGGTTCTCCTCGATCCGCTTGAAGTTGCCGAGCGGGTAGACCTCCGTGTCGTCGGAGAAAACACGCCGGGAGCGCATGCGCTGCAGATCGTAGATTGAAGCGGTCAGGAAGCGGCAGCCTGCGTCGTTGACCAGACCTTCGCGCAATTCCGAGAAGAGCGTTTGAGCGGCGTCAGGCCGCGCGACGACCGTCGGCAAGTCGAACTGGGTGAGCGATCCGGTCATCATGCCTCCCGCACGATATGGCCACCCTTGATGACCATCTTCAGGGTTTCCCGCGGACGGCCCAAGGCCGCAATGTCGGCGAAGGGATCGACGTCGAAGACGGTCAGGTCGGCGCGGGCACCGGGTGCGATGACGCCGACCTCGCCTTCCAGGCGGCACAGGCGCGCGCCGATCTCGGTGACCGAGCGCAGGATCTCGGCGGGCGACAAGACGCGGCCAAGGATCTCGAATTCCATACCGCCATACTTGCGCAGTTCGCCCAGAAGGTCGGTGCCGTAGGCCATGGGCAGGCCGGCCTCGCGCATGATCGACAGGGACTCCATTCCCTTGTCGCGAACGGTATCGATCTTGGCCTGCTCGGCTTTGCCGAGCCCCAATGCCGCCCCTTCCAGTTTCAGGCCCTCATAGGCGACCAGGGTCGGCACGGCGACACAGCCGGCCGCGGCCGCCTTTCTGGCCGTTTCGGACGAAATCAGGTTGCAGTGCTCCAGCGAATGCACGCCGAGTTCGACGCAGCGACGGATCGCGGCGTCGTGATAAACATGCGCCGAGACATAGGTGTTGGCGTTGCGCGCCTCCTCGACAATGGCGCTCAGTTCGGCATCCGAATACTGGATGGAATCGATGGGATCGTTCGGCGAGGACACGCCGCCATTGGCCATGACCTTGATGAAACGCGCGCCCTCCTTGAGCATCGTCCGGCAGGCGCGGCGCACCTCGTCGACACCGTCGACGAGCACACCCATGCTCCCCACACGCCATCCCAGCGTGTCGGGACGGTTGTCGGTACGAGCACGCAGGTCGCAATGCCCGCCGGTCATCGACAGGCCCTTGCCGCAGATGACCAGGTCGGGGCCGTCGATCAGCCCCTCGTCGACACCGCGCGCCAACCCGATATCCGCCCCGCCCAGATCGCGGACGGTGGTGAAGCCTGCGTCGAGCAGACCTTCCATCACCTTGCCCGCCCGGAGTGCTGCTAGTGAATCCGGGGCAAGGGCATTTCCCTGCGTGTCCAACGAATGGGCGACCACATGAAAGTGACAGTCAATCAGACCCGGCAGCAAGGTCCTGCCGCCCAGGTCGACGCTTTCAACCCCGTTGGGCACGTTTCCCCCGATCCGGTCAATCCGGCCATCCCGGACCACGACGGTGGTCGCGGGTCCCAGGGCCTCCGCATCGAGGTCGGCGAGCCGGGCGTTGGTCAGGGCGAGATCGGTCATTCGTACAAAAGTCTTTCCGTTGTGAGTGCTTAAGAGCGTCAAGTGACGGTGAAGCCGTGGGCGTAGGGGTCGCGGTCATCGATGAAGATCGTGTTCAGCCCGGTCTGACGCGCCCAGCCACCGATGGAGGGAACGATGCCCTCGCGGCCGGCGACCGTCGCGGCGGCTTCCACCCTTCCCTCGAAGAGGCTGCCGATGATGCTTTCGTGCACGAAGCTGTCGCCGACCCGCAGGCGCCCCTTGGCGACCCACTGCGCCATACGCGCCGAGGTGCCGGTACCGCAGGGCGAACGGTCTATCGCCTTCTCGCCGTAAAAGACCGCATTGCGCGCGTCGGCGCCGGACTGTGTCGGCGCACCGGTCCACAGAATGTGCGACAGACCGGAAATCGCTGAATTCTCGGGATGCACGAACTCGTATTTCGCGTTCAAAGCGGCGCGCAGTTTCGGGCTGAACCCCACGAGCTCTCCCGCACTGAAGTCGGCAATATCGCGAAAGGCCTCCTGCGGCTCGACGATTGCGTAGAAATTGCCGCCATAGGCGACATCCACTGTCACCTCGCCCAGTCCATCCACTATGGCCGTAAGCCCTTCGGAGTGCAGGAACGCCGGTACGTTGGTCAGTCGAACCTCCTCGACGAAACGCCCCTCCTGGCGGTATTCGGCCACGATCGGGCCGGCAGGCGTGTCGAGACGCAGCCGCCCCGGTTCTCTGGGGGTGACCAGGCCGTTCTCGATCGCCAGTGTCACTGTCCCGATGGTGCCGTGCCCGCACATCGGCAGGCAGCCGGAGGTCTCGATGAAAAGCACCGCGACGTCGCAATCCTCGCGCGTCGGGGGATAAAGGATCGCACCCGACATCATGTCGTGGCCGCGAGGCTCGAACATCAGCCCGGTGCGCACCCAGTCGAATTCCGACAGGAAGTGCGCGCGCCGCTCCGTCATCGTCGTCCCCTGCAGCATCGGCCCGCCGCCGGCGACGAGCCTTACGGGATTGCCGCAGGTGTGCCCATCGATGCAGGTAAAGGTGTGATTGCTCATGCCGCGACCTCCCCCGTGAAACGCGCAGGCGCATAAGGTTTCGTATCAAGCTTTGGAGCGACACCATCGATCAGGTCGGCAACGAGTTCGGCCGTGCCGGCGGACTGGGTCAGGCCGAGATGGCCGTGACCGAAAGCCAGGGTTACCCGCGGCGCGCCGGGCGCCGTTCCGATGACCGGCAGGCTATCCGGCATGGAGGGGCGGAACCCCATCCACTCTGTTCCACCCGAAGGGTCGAGTTCGGGCAGGAACCGTGCCGCCTTATCGAGAAGCGCGCGGGCCCGGGACATACGCGGCTTGAGTGCGAGCCCGCCCAGTTCGACCGCGCCGCCAACGCGAATGCCCGCGTCGACCCTGCTGACGACGAAACCGTGATCGGCGAAGGTCAGGTGCGTTTTCAGGTCGAAAGCGGTTCCCGGCAGGGTCGTGTTGTAGCCGCGCTCGGTATCCAGCGGCAGGCGCACCCCGAACGTCCGTGTCAGCCGTTCCGACCACGCACCCGCCGCGACCACCACGCGGTCGAAGTTCCGCGCGCCGCTTTCGGTGACAACGCCGACCCCGTTCTCTCCCGGCACGAGGGCATGGACGTCTCCCTGCTCGAAACAGACACCGGCCGTCCCGCCCACCTCCGCGACCTTGCGCGTCCAGGCAGCGGGGTCCGTGGCGTTGATCCAGTCGGGGGTGAAAACCGCATGGTCGAACCGGGGCGCGACGCCCGGCTGAATTTCCGCGATGGCATTCGCGCCCTCAAGCACATCGAAACGGATACCGGCTTGCCGCCTCTGTTCGAGACCGGGCTTTGCCGCGCGGTAAGCCCGCGCACCTTCATAGAGTTGAAGCTGGCCTTCCCGTCGCAAGCGATCTTCCAGGCCGGCTTCGCGCACCAGACGCTCGAGCGCCTGCCGCGACAGCTCCATGAGCTGTGCTTGCGCTGCCAGCGCGGACTTGTAATTGCTCGACCGGCTGGCGCGCCAGAAGCGGAACAGCCAGGGCGCGATTTGCGGCGCATAGGCGGGCGGAATCGATAAAGGCCCCTTCGGATCGAAGAACCATGCAGGCGCCTTGCGCATGATGCCCGGGGTCGCCAGTGGGATAATGTCGGAAAATGCGAACGCCCCGGCATTGCCATGGGACGCGCCGGAGGCGATGCCCTTGCGATCGAGCACCGTGACCGCATGGCCCCGACGCACCACGGCGAAAGCCGTCGTGACACCGATAACACCTGCTCCGATAATGCAGACCCGCATGCGCCGACGACCTCGTTCCCTCACACGGGCGAACGTTAGCAAAGCGAATACTCACTGTCGACAACTAAAATACAAATATGAATTTGCACAGAATGTGCGGTAGTATACTGTGCGCGAAACAGGAAGGAGTTCCACATGGCTAAAACCACGGAAAGCAGGCCGGACGCCGCCCCCCGCACACGGCATCGCGGGTCCGGCGCGAGCTATGTTTATGAAACCCTCAAGGCCGAGATAATCGATCTGACGCTGCCTCCCGGCAGCCCCATCGACGATTCCCACCTCTCCAAGCGTTTCGAGCTGTCGCGAACGCCGATCCGCGAGGCAATGGTCCGTTTGGCGGCGGAAGGACTGATCACCACGCTCACCAACCGCGCGACCATCGTTTCCAACATCGATTTTCTGAATCTCTCGGACTTCTTCGATGCGCTTACCCTGATGAATCGCGTCACCGCGCGCGAAGCGGCCGCTAAGCGCACCGAAGCGGATATCGAGAAGATTAGCGCGCGACAGGCCGAGTTCGGTGACGCGGTCGATGCACAGGACGCCCTGGCGATGATCCGCACGAACCGCGAGTTTCACGTCGCCATAGCCGAGGCGGGCGGCAACCGCTACTATATCGACGTTTTCGCCCGCCTGCTCGACGAGGGGCAGAGGATTCTGCGGCTCTACTATTCGTCCTTCAGCGACAAGCTCCCCCGCCAGTACCTGACCGAGCACGAACACCTGATTGAGGCCATTGTCGCCCGCGACGTCGAACAGGCCGACAAGATCGGCCTCGAACACGCCAACCAGATCGTTCGTCAGATCCAGTCCTATGTCACCGCTGACCGCCGGGCCAACGCGGCCATGGCGCTTTAGGAGTTGGACGATGCCAATGTATTTTCTTTGTCGACATTTCGTGACATTATCCATATACACATTGCCGAGCAGTGACGCTGCGCAAGCGGCCTGAACGACAACACATTGCGTTGCGAAAGGAAAATTCCGTGCCCGATTCGATCTTTACTGGCTGTATTCCGGCCCTCATGACCCCGTGCACCCGCGAGCGCACGCCAGATTTCGATGCCCTGGCTCGCAAGGGAAAGGAACTGATTGAAGCCGGCATGTCGGCCGTCGTCTACTGCGGCTCCATGGGCGACTGGCCCCTGCTCACCGAGGCCCAGCGCATGGAAGGCGTCCGGCGACTGGTCGAGGCGGGCGTTCCCACCATCGTGGGCACCGGAGCGATCAATACGAAGTCCGCCGTGGCCCTTGCCGCGCACGCCGCCGAAGTCGGCGCGCAAGGGTTGATGGTAATTCCGCGCGTCCTGTCGCGCGGCAGCTCTGTTGCCGCGCAGAAGGCGCATTTCTCGGCCATCCTCGAAGCGGCGAACGGCCTGCCGGCGGTCATCTACAACAGCCC